>NZ_JBAPXX010000118.1:0-79754 GCF_049284435.1 Acinetobacter sp.
CTTCAAATCTTCAAATCTTCAAATCTTCAAATCTTCAAATCTTCAAATCTTCAAATCTTCAAATTTCAGATCTTCAAATTTCAGATCTTCAAATTTCAGATCTTCAAATTTCAGATCTTCAAATTTCAGATCTTCAAATTTCAGATCTTCAAATCCAGTTATAAAAATATTTGAAAACTCAAATTTAAAAAGTATCTCTCTTATAGCTTACTCAAGCCATGTTGACCATTTACATTTTTAACCCAGAAAAACTCAAAGCCTGAAAACCCTTACACATGCAGCATTTTTTATTGCTTAGACTGTTTCTCTCAACTTCTAGAAACAGGCAAGTAGAATGAACAATTTTAATGCAAGTGATATTAAAGAACATGCTTCAGTCATTGCTTCATGTGGAACTCAAGTCGGGAAGGTGGACCATTTAGAAGGTCAGGATTCAATTAAATTGACAAGAAGTGATGATGAAAATAATGAGCATCATCTGATTCCCTTGAGTTGGGTAAGCGAAATCAAAGACGATAGCGTCGTGCTCAATAAAACGGCGGAAGACGTGCATAAAGAGTGGACCACCTTATAAGATAAGAAATTAAAGTCAGTGGACTGAAAAGCAGGGCTGCCTCAGCTTAATTTTTTATGTCACAGACTTTATGAGTAACCGTTGAAAATGCCAGTTCGAAAGACTGGCATTTTTATTGTGTATTAAAATGAGATGATGATCACGTGCTGAATTTATTAAAGCTAAGATTATATTTTTATAAAAAAACCACCTGATTTTTCAATCAGGTGGTTTGGAAAACTTAAATTCAAGAAGTATTAAGCTTCTTGTTGCTCGGCTTGAATCGCGGTTAAGGCAATGGTAAACACGATATCATCGACCAAGGCACCACGCGACAGGTCATTCACAGGCTTATTCAAGCCTTGCAGCATTGGCCCGACACTGACCACATTGGCAGCGCGTTGAACTGCTTTATAGGTGGTGTTACCCGTATTAAGATCCGGGAAAATAAACACATTGGCACGCCCGGCCACTTGTGAATCAGGCGCTTTTTGACGACCTACACTTTCTACAGATGCTGCATCATATTGTAATGGTCCATCAATCAACAGATCAGGACGACGTTCCTTGGCAATCCGTGTGGCTTCAGCGACTTTTTCTACATCTGCACCGGTACCGGAAGTTCCAGTCGAATAGGAAATCATCGCAATGCGTGGGTCTATACCAAAGGCTTTGGCAGAATCAGCAGACTGGATCGCAATTTCGGCCAGTTGTTCGGCATCAGGGTCCGGATTAATTGCACAGTCACCATACACATAGACTTCATCTGGTAACAGCATAAAGAATACGGAAGATACCAAGGAGTAATCCGGAGCAGTCTTAATCAGCTGGAAGGCAGGACGTACCGTATTCGCCGTGGTATGCACTGCGCCTGATACCAAACCATCCACCTGATCCAGCGCCAGCATCATGGTGCCAAGTACCACAGTATCTTGCAGTTGTTCACGAGCTTGTAGTTCGTTGAGCTTGCCTTTACGCAGCTCGACCATCTTGTCAATGTAGTTTTCACGTAACAGATCCGGGTCAAGAATTTCCAGATCTTCAGGTAATTCAATACCACGCGCTTTTGCTACTTCTAGCACGGCTTCAGGCTTGGCCAATAAAATACATTGTGCAATGCCACGGGACTGACAGATGGCGGCAGCCTGTACAGTGCGCGGTTCATCACCCTCTGGCAGTACAATACGTTTTTTCGCGGTAATCGACTTCTGTACCAGTTCATGACGGAAAGCGGAAGGTGACAGACGTGGTTTATAAGAACCATTCAACATTTGATTCAGCCATTCTGGATTGATATGGCTTGAAACAAAACGCGTCACCTGATCTGCACGTTCAGTATCATCCACCGGAATTTCATTGCTGAGATTTGCCAGTTTTTGTGCGGTTTCAAACGTGCTGAGTGGCGTATGTAGGATTGGTAAACCTTGCTTGATGGCAGCCTGGCAGAATTCCAATACATGATCATTTGGCTGTTGATGTTCAGTCAGCACCAGACCAGCCAAAGGAATCCCATTACTGCTGGCCAGACTACTTGCCAGTAATACATCAATCCGGTCAGAGGCACTGATGATCAGTTCACCCGCTACAAACTTATGCAATTCATGTTCAATATTGGCTGAAATCAGACTACTGTGTTGCACACGGCGCTGTTTGGCTTCGCCTTCATTAATCCAGTAGGCAGAAATATGTGTAGCCAGATCGGACATGCGTGGCACACTCAAGGTTTTACTGAAAGGTACCAAGCCAATCACTGGTAATTTTTCAGAACCAATATGCGGATGAGTCTGCTGGATGGCTGTAATAAATTCTGCAGTTTCAGCTTTAAGGCGTAATTCCGGATTCAGTGTGACAGGAATTTGTGCAGACTCTTCCGGCAGGCCTTTGGTGCGCATTAACATGATGCCCGCAAGGCGGGTAGAGCTAGCGCCACCAAAATTACGCAGCTGATGTTCAACTTTATCTGCTGTCTGGCTTGGCTGCTGAATATTGGCATTGCTGACGACAATAACTTTGGCATCAAGGGCTTGTGCCAGTGAAGCATTCAGATCATCGGCAAAACTGTCCTGAGTATTTGGCAGCAGACCTTCGACAATAATCAGGTCATGCTGTTTGGCAATTTGACGATGTAGACGCACCGCTTCTTCAAGCAATTCATCCTGTTCACCCAGATTGATCTGCTGCAAGACTTTGCTATAAAGGATGGGTTCCACTGTTTCACTTTGAGAAATATGACGATACAAAGCCGTGGTGCGGTCTTCGATTTCATTCAATTCCTGGGCAAAAGGTTTCAGGAAACCAGCTTTTACCCCTTGGCATTCCAGTGCATAAATCAGGCCCAAACATGCAGAAGTTAAGCCTACGCCTTCCCCCGTGGGAACCAATAAAATTGTTTTCATAAGTTATGTCAGTCGCAGAATAATAAAAATCAGTGAAAAAGAAGCCGAGCCTGCTTATGCAGGCGTTACCTCAGCTTTAGACTTTTTTGCAGTATTTCGCTCCACTTCAAGCTCAACCACACTTTGAACTTCTTGGGCAATACGGCCTTCTTCATCTGTTGGTACTACCCAGATTTGTGGGCCTGTGCCTGAGTCGATTCGGCCTTCGGTACCGCGTTTCAACTCATTATTGGCATTTTTATCTATATTGAAACCAAAATGAGGCAGGTAAGTCATGGTTTTTTCACGGATATACGCTGAGTTTTCGCCAATGCCGCCAGTGAAGAACAGACCATCGAGACGTGGCAGACCACAGCTCAACGCTGCCAGAGATTTAGCTAAACGGTAGCAGAATACTTCAATTGCCAGTGCGGCATCTTCATTGCCTTGTTCTGAGGCTTCAATCAGGGTACGCATGTCATTCGACAGGTCAGACAGCCCTAAAAGACCACTTTGGCTATTCAGCATCTTGTCAATTTTGTAAATGTCCCAACCCAGGTTTTTCGCCAGGAAGCTATGCAGGCTTGGATCGACATCGCCACTGCGTGTGCCCATGACAATGCCTTCAAGTGGGGTTAAGCCCATTGAAGTATCTACACTTTTCCCATTCCACACGGCACAGGTCGAGCTACCATTACCGAGATGTGCAGTTAACCAGCCACCTTGTTTAAAACTACCTGCCAGTTCAGAACCACGCTCTGAAACATAGGCATGGCTAGTCCCGTGGAAGCCATAGCGACGCACACCATGAGCGGTATATAAGAATTTCGGCAGGGCATAACGATAAGCATGCGCTGGCATGGTTTGGTGGAAGGCAGTATCAAATACTGCAACCTGTGGTAATTCAGGGAATAAACGTTTGGTGGCTTCGATGCCAATCAGGTGTGCCGGATTGTGTAATGGCGCAAGCGGCGTTGCTTCACGAATTTTTTCAATAATCTCGTCATTGATCAGTTCAGCCTTGGTCAGGCTGCCACCATGTACCACACGGTGACCGATCGCGTCCGGACGGTAGTTGGCCAGACGTTCCAGACCGACTTCGAGTGCTTTTTTGTGGTCAGCAAATGGAATGTGGATATCGACCGGCTCATTGCCAACCGTCACGCCTTTAATGCGAGCATTCTCTGTGCCTAAGTTCTCAGCTAAACCATGAATACGGAAATTCTGCTCCTCAAGAAGTAATGCAAACTTGATTGAAGAAGAGCCACAATTAATAACTAATACTGATTTAGACACGATTGATTACCCAATTTTTAATTAAAATTCTCGTCCATTTGCTTGACCCAATTGCGAACAATGAAGCAGCAATCCAGATCAATGAATATGTTTTAACATTTGTTTTTTTTCTGTCCTAGATAGACTTTAGCAGATTAGACTTAAGCATTATCGACTGATTTAACAATAATAACTAAAATTTATCAGTTCATAGTTTTCATTTATAAATAAAATGATGCTGGAAATATAATCAATAAGAATACTAAATTCTGCTTAAATTTAATTTTAGAACAGATTGGTTTTTAGTTTAGCGCCTGAAAAGGCAAATATTGTTTCTAAATACAATTCTATAAAGAGATTCATCAATAAAATGACCCAAAGGTTCTGATCCATCTATTTCAGTGTCAATTTTTCTGTCCATAAAAAAACAGCCTCAAAAATGAGGCGGTTTTTAAATTAGCAATCTGAATACTTATTGGCGTATCTGACCATCACCAAAGACAATCCATTTCTGCGAAGTCAGGCCTTCAAGCCCGACTGGACCGCGAGCATGGATTTTATCGGTCGAAATCCCGATTTCTGCGCCTAAGCCATATTCAAAACCATCTGCAAAACGAGTAGAGGCATTGATCATTACCGAACTTGAATCTACACTGGCCAGAAATTCGCGAGCCAGACTGTAGTTTTCCGTAATGATGGAATCAGTATGATGCGAGCCATATTTGTTGATGTGCTCAATGGCTTCTTCTATACCAGAAACAACTTTGATAGCCAGAATCGGACCCAGATACTCGGTATACCAGTCTTCTTCGGTGGCCGTAGTTACTGCATCTCCAAGAATACGCTGGGTTTCCCGGCAACCACGAAGTTCGACTTTTTTCTCTTGATACAGTTCTGCAATACGTGGCAAGAATTCTTCAGCGACTTTTTCATCGACCAGCAGGGTTTCCATGGCATTACATACGCCATAGCGATGGGTTTTGGCATTGAGCGCAATCGGCAATGCTTTCAACAAGTCCGCTTGTGCTTCCACATAGACATGACAATTACCATCTAAATGTTTAATTACCGGTACGCGTGCTTCCTCGGTAATCCGTTCGATCAGGCTCTTGCCGCCACGAGGCACGATCACATCCACATATTCGGTCATGGTAATCAACTGGCCAACTGCAGCGCGGTCAGTTGTATTCACGACCTGTACGGCAGCCTCAGGCAAGCCTGCGACTTTCAGGCCATGCTGAATTGCAGCTGCAATTGCCTGATTCGATTCCAGAGCTTCTGAGCCACCCCGTAAAATAATGGCATTACCTGATTTTAGCGCGAGTGATGCAGCCTCCAACGTGACGTTAGGACGTGATTCGTAGATCATGCCGACCACACCTAAAGGCACACGCATCTTGCCCAGTTGAATCCCTGATGGGCGATAAGCCATATCACTAATTTCACCAATCGGATCTTTCAGGCCAATGACATCTTTTAGGCCCTGTAACATACCTTTAAAGCGTGCGGGGTTCAGTTCTAAGCGATCAAGCAGGGCAGGGTCCAGATTGTTGTTATGCGCCTTAGTCATATCTTTCTGGTTAGCAGCCAAAATAGCAGCTTGGCTATTTTCCAAAGCCGTATAAATAGCGGATAACGCATTATTTTTAGTTTGGGTGGACGCGCGAGCCAAAATGCGAGACGCCTGGCGTGCCTGCTGTCCTACCGTTTGCATGTATTGTTCAATAGACTCTTGCATAGCGGTTTGATCACTTAGAAATTTCATTTCGATATTAACAGTCTGCTGCTGCACAATGAAGCCCATCTATTAAAAATCATCCGTTTTCGCAGACTTCTAAACATTTTGAAATTGTTTTCTGTTTAAAAGCAGATAAGTGGTCACTGAAGCGGTTGCTTGTGAAAAGCAGCTCTGTATAGAATGTAACATGCGACATTGATGTCATTTATAATTATTAAAGAGCAGGATGCGTGTTCAGGCACACCGGAATGCGCCTGAAATATAAGATCTGTTAATCATGACTTGCACAATAAAAATAAGGCAAGGATGGAGGAAAAGGAATATGAATTCCATTATCCACATGGACGCCCATGTATTGGAACAACATAGCCACGATGGTTTTTTTGATCTTTATGATAAGCACAGTTTTAAGCAGCCACCACGTACGACCTGGATGGACGGCTGGAAAATAGAATATATGGCGATCGCCCGTCCGGATACCTTGCATTTAAGACCCATGGTGATTATTGGGGGAGCTTTCCAGAATTTTAATTCCTACAAATATTGTGTAGAACAGCTTTTTGATGCAGGTCCCATCATTCTGATTGACCTACCGTCCATGGGTGCCAATCAGCAGATTAGTAATGTCAATACGGGGCTGTCTGCCGGAACACTGGAGCTTGAAGACCTTGCTGCGATGCTGGGACGATGGCTGGAGCAGATGCAGCTACCGCAAGTGGCAATTTTAGGCATGTCCTTAGGGTCAGTGGTGGCTTCCTGTCTGGCAGATCAGCGTCCTGAACTGGTCGATCGGATGATCCTGATGGGTGTGATGCAGAAAACCCGTAAAAGCTGGCGGATGCTGCTGGAAGAGTCTTTGCATCTAATGAAAGAACAGCGTATGGATGAATTTGGTCAGGCTGTGATTTTGTATCTGGTGAATCATGCACGTTTGGCTGAAACCCGTATGTCACCGACTGCAAAACGTTTGTTCTTTAAACAAATGGCGGAATTTACAGCGACCGAACAGGATCGCTATGATATTAACTGCAACCGCTTATTGCGTCTGACCAATGTGCCGATTCCGCAGTGCAAAGTGCTGGTGGCATGTGGGCAATATGACAGTTTTACCTTGCCACATGAAAATGCGAATTTTGCCCTGCAATGCCCGGATATGCAGTACGTGCAAATTGCAGGCGCCGATCATGTACCGCAGCTGCAACGTCGTAAAGAAACCATGCATCTGTTTGCAACTTTCTTGCGCGATGAAGCTGTAGATCAACTGGATGGCATTATTCCATTCACTCGCGAACAGATACAGCAGTTTGAACGTCGCGGTGAAGAGCGGATTCAGGTGCAAGATTCACAGCGTTTCCTTAGTCATCGTCATTCTGATCTCATTTTAAAAGCAGAGATAGTGGACATGAATTTTTTTGGAGTATTGCTGGAGCTAGGTGCAGAACAGGCAGCACATGCGGCAGCTTATCCACGTGATCTGGCCCTGCATCTGGAAGATGAAGCTGGGGAATTTCAGATTGAGTGCCTGATCTTTGAACAGGATGACACCCAGCTGCGTGCCTTATTCAAACATGGCAGTTTTGAAGTCGCAGAACGCTTATTACGCTTTGTACAAATGCAAAAAGTACTTTCACAAACTGAAGTATTTGATGCGGCAATTTAAAAAATATCAGCATTAAAAAAACAGCGTACTTAAACGCTGTTTTTTTTCACTGCATGAATCATCCAGACCAGATCACCTAAATGTTCATCTTGTTCTGGTGCCGGGGTTGGCTGATGAGGCTCGGTAAAATAACGTTGTGGTTGTTGTACCTCAACCTGGTCAAATCCTGCATCTTGAAAAAAGTGCTGCAGTTCTTGGGGGGATTTAAAATGAAAGGTAAACGCACTGCGAGACATGAATTTAAGCAGACGGCTACTGCTCCAGATAAAGTTCGCCAGTTTATTTTTCACCGGTTCGGGATAAATATCGCTGAGATAGTGAACTGCCGGGAAATACTGCGCATTTTCTGTAATACCCTGCATCAGAATACGTAACATCTGCTGATCAAAATAATTAATCAGTCCTTCACTAATGACAACTAAAGGTTTGTTCCGGTCAAACATCTGAAATATACAGTCCAGCTCTTCACTAAAAATATCGGCAGTCAGGACTTCAGGAGCATGCTGATCGATTTGCTGTAAAGCCTGTGTCTTGATCTTGGCCATATCGGGCAGATCCAGTTCACGATAATTAATCTCTGGAAATTTCTGTCTGAAATTCCAGCTGCGTGGAGATAGTCCGCAGGCAATTTCAAGAACCTGAAGTTGTGGGTGTTGCTCAATTAGTTGACACAAATGCTCATCAATCATCTGATGGCGCTGCTTAAGTGTCGTACGCATGCTACCGCGAACATGGCGTTCTGCCCAGGATTCAAGTGGATGAAGCAGTTTGGCCAAAAACTTGCCTTTGGATGTAGCAAAGGCTGGATGTGAGATCCCCATTTGATACCAGATATAGCCGGTATAGTGCGCCGTAAAAGAAATATGGCGATGTTGCGAAAGTGAGTCTGTCATATGGTTCTGACCTTATTGTTATTTTTAAGTTGATTAAATAATAATGTAACATTTTCATTACTATAATAAAAAAGGAACACCTTGTCGTGTCCCTTTTTCATATTGATTGGATTTAAAAAGTTTTAGCTGGACTGCTGTTTAAATGCCAGTATTTCATCACGGATCTCGCGCCATTCTTCACCCAGATCCAGTTCGTCACCAATCTGGATGTTCGGGATTTTTCCGCGCATACGTTCCAGACGTTGCTGGTTCGGGAGGGGCAGATCAACAATCCCTTCCAGTGCAATACATTGTGCTGCACGATCATTGCAGACCAGACCCATATCACAACCAGCTTTGAGTGCGGCCTGAATTCGGGCATCGGCACCGCCTGCGACACATGCGGCCTGCATGCTTAAATCATCCGAGAACAGGACACCGTCAAAACCAAGCTCTTGACGTAAAACTTTCTGAATCCAGAATTCCGAGAATCCGGCTGGATTTGGATCGACCTGGCTATAGATGACATGAGCCGGCATCAACGCATCCAGTTGTGATTGCAATTGAATAAAGGTTTGCATGTCTTTTTGCTGGATTTCTGCATAGGAGCGCGTATCAATTGCTGCAGCAACATGCGAGTCCGCTTTGACCGAGCCATGACCGGGGAAATGTTTACCAGTAGAAGCCATACCGGCACGTTTCATACCTTTTAGAAATGCGCTGGCGAGTGGAATAATGTCCTGGATATTTTGGGCAAAGCTGCGATCACCGATCACATCACTGATGTCATTCAAGTCCAGTACCGGCGCAAAGCTGAAATCAATGCCAACAGCCAGCACTTCAGTCGCCATCAGCCAGCCGCATTTTTCAGCCAGTTCAAGGGCACGTTGTGGATCGCTCGTATAAAGTTCGCCAAATTTTCCCATGGCAGGCAGTAGGGTAAAGCCTTGTCTTAAACGCTGGACACGACCGCCTTCCTGATCGACCGCAATTAAAATATCAGGACGCACCTGACGCATATGATCAGTCAAAGCACGGACTTGCGCCGGAGATTCGATATTGCGACCAAATAAAATCACTCCACCGACTTGCGGCGCACTTAATAGTTCAATATCTTCTTGAGTGAGGGTTGTGCCTGCGATGTCGAGCATCAATGCGCCAATCATATGCGGAATCCGTTTTAGAGTTTTTCGGAGAAAACAATACCTGAATTCTGCAATGATTTGCTACACTTTGTCAGCACAGAATATGATAAAACTACACGACATAAACATATTAAGTTGTTTAAGATGCTGAATACGTTAAATTCTGGTCGAAAAGCAACACGGTCACATTGGTCTCTAGGCCAAGGAAGTACGAATTATTTATGAAATTTCAAACTATAGCTTGCGCAGTTGCGATTGCGACAGGTGGATTCTTTTTTACCCATGTAGTGAATGATGCGATTGCGGCCAATAGTAATGAAGTGGTCAGTAAAGCAATTCAGCCATCTCAAGAGCAGGCGCTGGTGTCACGTCAGCTGGCAACCTTGGTTGACCGTCAGCATTATTTAAATATGCGTCTGGATGCCCAGACTTCGCAGCGTATTTTTGATTTCTATATTGATAGTCTTGATCCAGAACATAGCCTGTTTCTGGCCCCAGAAGTTGAAAACTATAAGAAACGCTATGGTGCTAATTTTGGTGCCAATCTGAAAGCCGGCAATTTGTCTGGTCCTTATGAAATGCATGCGCAATATCAACAGCGCTTGCACCAGTTCTACACCTATATGTTGAATGAGCTGAAAAAACCGCAGAATCTAAATCAGCCGAATGTTTATATCGAAACGGATCGTGAAAAAGCACCGTTCTTTAAAACTGAGGCTGAACAGCGCGCGCACTGGTCAAAAATGCTGGTGTCTCAGCTGATCAATCTGACCATCAGTAAAGAAGAAGAATTGGCCAAGCAGAAAGCCCTGAAAGCCAATCCGGAATTGGCTAATGGGCAAGACCTCACGGGTCCTGAAGATCTGACGCCTGCTGAAACCTTGACCAAGCGTTATACTCGTCAGCTGGAACGTCTTAGCCGCGTCAAAAGTGATGATGTGCTCGACAAGACACTGAACGCGATGATGCTGACTTATGATCCGCACAGCAATTATTTCCCGCCTGTGGATGCGATGGAGCTGAATCGTCAGACGACTTTACAGCTGGAAGGAGTGGGTGTATCGATTCGTCCGGAACGTGGCAATGAAGATTACACCAAGATTGAAACCATCGTTGAAGGTGGTCCGGCCAGCAAATCCGGTCAGGTCAAATCAGGTGATCGTATCATTGGTGTGGCACAAGACGGCGAGCAAATGGTTGATGTTATTGGTTGGCCAAGTAATGAAATTGTCGGTCTGATTCGTGGTAAACGTGGCACTAAAGTGACTTTACGCTTGCTCGGTGCGGGTGCTGCCATGGGGCAGGCACGTAATGTGACCATTACCCGTGATGTGATTCAGGAAGAAGATGCCGGTGTGCGTACACGTGTAGTCGACATTCAGCGCGATGGCAAGAAATATCAATATGGTGTGATCGAAATTCCATCGTTCTACCTGAACTATCGAGCACGCCGTGCCGGTACGGATTATCGTTCGGTGTCCGAAGATACCAATAAGGCCTTGAAAGAGCTGGCAGCGAAGAATGTTGCCGGGATTATTGTCGATTTGCGGAATAACCCGGGCGGTTCACTGGAAGAAGTGGCACGTATGTTGGGGCAGGTGATCAAGTCTGGTCCAGTGGTGCAGATCCGTGATGGTAATGGCAATGTCAGCGTCTTTGAAGATGATGATGGCGGTGCACAAACCTATGCGGGTCCATTGGCCGTGATGGTGAATCTGGCATCTGCATCGGCCAGTGAAATTTATTCTGCTGCGATTCAGGATTATGAACGCGGGATTGTGATTGGCAGTACCACCACCGGTAAAGGTACAGCACAGGTACAATTGGATAGTCTGGCGCATGGTCAGGCGACATTGACGCAGCGTAAATTCTACCGTGTGACCGGTGGCAGTACCCAGAATAAAGGGGTCGTTCCGGATATTAAACTGGTCGATATTTATAACGAGGAGTTTGGTGAGCGTAAGGCTAAAAATGCCTTGCAGTGGGATACTATTCCAACGGCACCATTTAAACGTGAAGGGGCTGTACAGAAATACGTCCCTGAATTGGCTAAACTTTCTCAGCAACGGGTCACACTGGATTCTCAGTTCAAGTATTTAGAACAGCGTAAAGCCGTGATGAAGAAAGCCGAAGAAGAGAAACGTCAGGTACTGGACTTGCAACAGCGTAAAGCTGAGTTGATTGCCATGGAGCAAAAAACGCTGGACGCAGAAAACACTCGTCGTGCTGCAACAGGTCTGAAACCTTATCCAAACTGGGAAAGTTATCAGGCTTCGCTGGATGCCTTGATTGAAACACGTGCCAAGATGAAGGCTAAAGAACGTCCGGCTTTGCCTGAAGAAGAAGCTTTTGTGATTGAAGCGGCAAATGTGTTACTGGACTATGCCAAATTACAGGCAAAACCATAAGTTTTAGCCTCATTTATTGTTGATAAAAATAGCCTGTTTAGACAGGCTATTTTTTTATTTTGAAAATCTGCACAAAAGACCAAATAAAATTTTGCTATGAAGTGCTATCTGTCTAAATAAAAAGAAAAAAATTGTGATGGTGATCGAATAAATGAGCTAAAAAAATGAAGCTAAATATTTGCTTAAATTTGAAACACTTCTAATATATAAGTCATATTTTATTTTTATGTTGAGTCTTATTTTTGGGGCAATTCTCAACTTCAAAAGAAAGAAATATAAATTCTAAGTTTGAGTTAAGACTGATGCTGTTGCAGATCAATTGGCTTGCATGGATGATCAGTCTTGAGATTTTACTGAGTTCAAATTTGATCGGGTGAAAATGGAAATATCAGTGCAGAGCATAATAAAAATGATCACCGGTGGGGAACATTTTATATGATTGATATTCAGCATGATATTAGTCTGCTCATCGGCTCCGTTCTTTCTGCATTGGTCGCTTGCTATCTCATCACACGGATTAAAAAATTTACTTCAGGCGCTTCACAGCCAAACTTTAGTACCTTCAGTTTAATGCTAACCGCCATGCTATTGGGACTATTGATCTGGTCGATCCATTTTATTGGGCTGACAGCAGGTTTTATGCTGAATCAATACGAAATGGATTTGGGCTTGATGCTCCTGTCTGTTCTGGTGATATGTATTGCCTCTATGTTTACCCTCTGGTTAAGTACCAGAAGTACCTGGTCATTTTTTCGGGCAGTTCTCGTAGCAGGTGTGATCGCACTTGGCATCTTTGGCATGCACTCTATCAGCATAATGTCATTCAATTTTACTGTCGCCAATGTGCAACAGTCACCGGAATTAGTTCAGGCACATGATCAGCTATTTCTGACCGTGGTACTTATGAGTGGATTGCTGCTGGTGACGCTGATGTGTATCGTCGTGTCCGAACTGCGTGTTGGATTACGCAACCGTCAGCTTGCATGGGCGAATCAACAAATTGAAAATCAGACCATTCAGGATAATCTGACCAAATTACCTAACCGTTTGTATCTAGCTGAATATGCAAATCTACTGTTTTCAGGTCAGTCCGAACAGCAGCATGAAATTGCCTTTTTATATATCGATCTGGATCGTTTTAAGGCGGTCAATGATGTGTTTGGCCATCTGGTCGGTGATCAGTTGCTGATTCAGTTGACCACGCGGATTCATCTGTTATTAGGTCATCATTCCAAGCTGCTCAGAATCGGCGGAGATGAATTTCTGCTGGTGCTGGAAAATACCTCAGTCGCCAAAGCTGCAAAAATGTCAGAACAGATTCTTGAGTTAATTCAGGAAAGTTTCCTGATTGAAGGCAAGAGCATCCATATCTCGGGCAGTATCGGCATTGCCATGTATCCGGAACACGGTAAGAATTTACAGGATCTGCTGGTTAATGCCGATGCCGCCATGCTGAGTTCCAAGTATCAGGGACGCAATACCTATTCAGTCTTTAATTACTCTACCGATCAGGATGAAAGCAAGAGTCAGAGTACCCTGATTAATGACCTATATAAAGCCGTGGAAGAGCAGCAGTTTGTGCTGTTTTATCAGCCCAAGTTTCGGACCAAGGATCGTAGCTTGTGTGGAGTAGAGGCATTAATTCGCTGGAACCATCCCCAGTTTGGTCTGCTCGGCCCGAATCTGTTTATCAATGCAGCTGAAAAAACCGGGCTGATTATTCAAATGGGCTATTGGGCATTGGAGCTGGCCTGTCAGCAGATTCAAAAATGGCAACAGACGCATACTGAATTTTTCCCTATCGCGGTCAATTTGTCTGCGGTACAATTTGAACATAAGCATCTGTTTAGTACTTTAGAAAAGTTATTTGCACAATATAAAATCAGTCCTCAGCATTTAATGATCGAGATTACTGAATCGACTGCCATGCATCATATTGATGTGAGTATGCGCAGCTTTAAACGTTTAAGACAAATGGGCATCCGTCTAGCCATTGATGATTTTGGTACGGGACATTCCAGTTTTCTCTATTTAAAGAATTTCGCCGTAGATGAATTAAAAATTGACCGTGAATTTATCAAAAATCTGGCAGTCGGCTCCAAAGAAGAAATGATTCTGGAAAGCATTATTCAGCTGGCCATGAAACTGGGCTTGGTGGTAACCGCAGAAGGCGTTGAAACAGAAGCGCAAGCGGAAATTTTAACCCGGCTCGATTGTGAACAGTTACAAGGCTTTTTGCTGGGCTTACCGGTAGATGAACAACGTTTAGAAAATTTACAATTCCATTAATACAGCTCTAATTGATTGAGCGTCAGGATAGACAACATGGCTCACGGTACTCCACCCTGAAACTCTGCTACAATATCGCCAATTTTTTTCATATTGATCGAATTTGATCTCGAATGCTGTGCATTGAGCAGTAGGTGTATTTCATGAGCTTTAAGCAAGAACTGGCGGCACAAGTCGCCCAGAGACGTACGTTCGCTATTATTTCCCACCCCGATGCCGGTAAAACCACCATGACAGAAAAATTACTGTTATGGGGTCAGGCCATTCAGGTTGCCGGAATGGTAAAAAGTCGTAAATCTGACCGGGCTGCAACATCGGACTGGATGGAAATGGAAAAAGAACGTGGCATCTCGATCACGACCTCGGTGATGCAATTCCCTTTTAAAGACAAGATGATCAATCTTCTGGACACCCCGGGACATGAAGACTTCTCGGAAGATACTTATCGTACTTTGACCGCAGTAGACTCGGCGTTGATGGTGATTGATGGTGCAAAAGGTGTCGAAGACCGAACTATTAAACTAATGGAAGTGTGTCGTATGCGCGATACACCGATCATTTCATTCGTCAATAAAATGGACCGTGAAATCCGTGAGCCACTCGAGCTTCTGGATGAAATCGAAAACGTTCTGAAAATTAAATGTGTCCCGATCACTTGGCCACTGGGTACTGGCCGTGATTTTGCCGGTGTATTTAATTTAATCGAAGAAAAATTTTACGTGTATAAAGCCGGCTTCGGTTCAGTGATTACTGAGATCGAGGTGCGTGATGGTTATGACTATCCTGATCTTCGTGAGAAAGTCGGTGAACTGGCTTGGGCGGCATTTGAAGAATCGCTTGAACTGGTACAAATGGCCAATGAGCCTTTAGACCGTGAAGAATTTTTGGCAGGTCGTCAAACGCCTGTTCTGTTCGGTACAGCCTTGGGTAACTTTGGTGTCGACCATGTTCTGGATGCCTTCAGTCAATATGCGCCATCTCCTAAAGCGCATCCGACCCAAGATCGTGTTGTAGAAGCAGATGAAGAAGGTTTCACTGGTTTTGTCTTTAAAATTCAGGCCAATATGGATCCGAAACACCGTGACCGTATTGCCTTCATGCGAATCTGTTCAGGCAAGTATGAAAAAGGCCTGAAAATGAAGCATGTGCGTCTGGACAAAGATGTGCGTATCAGCGATGCCTTAACTTTCTTGGCCGGCGATCGTCAGCATCTGGAAGAAGCCTGGCCGGGTGATATTATTGGTTTGCATAACCATGGCACCATCCAGATCGGTGATACATTTACCTCGGGTGAGAAACTTCAGTTTACCGGTATCCCGCACTTTGCGCCTGAAATGTTCCGCCGTGTCCGCTTGAAAGACCCACTAAAATCCAAGCAGCTACAAAAAGGTCTGAAAGAGCTTTCAGAAGAAGGGGCGACTCAGGTATTCATGCCGCAGAATAACAACGATTTGATTGTCGGTGCTGTGGGTGTGCTACAGTTTGAAGTGGTGGCTTACCGTCTGAAAGAAGAATACAAGGTCGACTGTGTTTACGAACCGGTCAGCATCAACACAGTACGTTGGGTGTCTTGCGATGACGAGAAGAAATTCAACGAATTCAAGAAAAAAGCCCATGATCAGTTGTCTGTCGATGGTGGTGGTCATTTAACTTATCTTGCGCCAAGCCGAGTGAATTTGCAGCTCATGCAAGAACGTTATCCGGATATCGTGTTCCACAATACGCGCGAACACTAAACTTTCAGGCTTCGCAGCTAAAGTTTAAAAATATCAAACAGCTTCTCCGGAAGCTGTTTTATTTTATGCTACATTTAAGCAATTAATAACTCGATAGATATAGCAAAGAGAATGAAGCTCAGCAAGGAAGTCGTCCTCGGTTCTGTGATTGGTTTAAGTCTTGTCCTGAGTGGCTGTGATAAAAGCGAAAAAGAACCTCTTACTACTCCAAAAAATGAAAAAATCACTGTAGCGAAGAATGCTGATGTCTTGCCTTATCTGAATATTCAAGAGCAGCCGGCCAAGATTGCCTTGCCATTTTGTGAAAATAAAAACTGTATCAATCTGGATATTCAGACCTTGCATACGGTTGATCCATGGATGAACCAATGGATTGAAAAGCAGCAGGCGAAAGTGATCCAGGATCAAATCGGCTTGAAACAGGACATGAATTTACAGCAGGCCATCAATGCCTATGTAAAAAAATCGGATGCCTGGCAGGCGCAGCTCAATTTGAACAAGGCTTATGAATTATCGCTATATACCCGTATTCCTTACCAACGCAATCAATATGTATTGATGCAGATCGGGGTCGATACCAAACAGGAAAATGTCAGCGTGCATGAGCGCTATTATTTTTTTGTGGCTGATCGTCGCCAGCAGAAAATGCTGACTCCACTGGATATTATCGATCCTAAGCAACAGTTATTAATGGATCAGATTATTCAGCAAGCCTATGAGACATGGCTCAAAGAAAATGATCAGGAAGTTCAGCAGAAAGCACCAAAAAAACTGTATTGGGGTCAGACTGACTGGTTCTTTGATCAGGAAGGCATTGGTCTGCATTTTCGTAGTCATGAAATCAGCAAAGACGCCAAGCAGCTGGATATTTATTTAACAAAACAACAAACACAACAGGTCTTGAAAGCTGAGATCTATCAGCATATGTTTTAAAGCTGATGATCTCGCAAGATGATTACAGGTTCCAAAAAGGTGAGTGAATGCCAATATATAAGAATATTTTTTGTCTATCCATACTGGCATCAGCGGTCTTGCTGAGTGCCTGCCAGCCGAAGGGTAATGAGC
Source organism: Acinetobacter sp. (assembly GCF_049284435.1). Lineage (GTDB taxonomy): Bacteria > Pseudomonadota > Gammaproteobacteria > Pseudomonadales > Moraxellaceae > Acinetobacter. The sequence goes on from NZ_JBAPXX010000118.1 coordinate 17,117, forward strand.
CGGAAGACTCAAGTGCTTCCGAAGTGGTACAAGCCGAAGCTGAAGCACTTAAACTCAGCGGCGATACTGAAAAGCTCAAACTCGCGATTCCAGAATGTGAAGACAAAAGCTGTCCGGAAATCTCGATCGAACGTCTGAACAGTAATCAAAGCTTTATTGATGAATGGATCGATCAGCAGATTCTGCAACAGTTGAAAAATATCCTGTCTATTGATGCGATTGAACCGGCAAAAGTGAGTGCTGCCAGCGAAGCAGACGTTGCCGCCTCTGAACCCAAAGCGGCTTTGGCCACAGTGACCACACCGAAACAGCAGCTTGAGCAGCAAACCCAGCCCTATATGCAGACTGTTTTGAATCTGGATAAGGAGCTTAAAGCCCTGAGTGCCAGTCATAGCATTAGTCTGATGATTAAGCCCAAGATTCTGAATTCTGATGATCCATTGGCGACCGTGGTTCTGAACAGCAGTTATTATCTGGGAGGAGCACACGGCGCATCTGCACAGACTTATTATAATTTTGATCTGGAGCAGAAGAAACTGGTCAAGCTGGATGACATTATTGCGGCCAAACAGAAAGCCCAACTGGAAGCGCAGGCTTATGATGCGTTTAAAAACTGGGTGGTAGAATCCAAACTGGCCAAAGATGTGGCTGAATATGAACAGGCCTGGAAGTTCAAACTCACCGATAATTTCTATCTGGCCCAGCAAGGTCTAGTCTTGCAATATGCCGAATATGAAATTGGGCCATATGTGGTTGGCTTGCCACGTCTGATGATTCCTTATGAACAGTTACAAGGTGTGCTGAAACCCGAATATCTGCCTCAAACTGAAAAAGCTGCCTCTGAGGCACAGCCAGCACCTGCTGCAAAAGCCAAATGACCTTAAAACTGTTTGATACGCATACCCATTTTGATGTTCCCGATTTTGATCCTGATCGGGAACAGTTAGCGTATGCGGCCAAAGCGGTAGGTGTCGAGCATCTGGTTTTAATTGGTTTTTTGCAAAAACGTTTTGCAGACCTGTTAAGAACCCATCAATTTATCAATGACCTGGAAAATGCACCCCGCAGCCATTTAGCGCCGGGCTTGCATCCATTTTATATTGAACAGCATCAAACTGAGCATTTACAGGAGCTGGAGCAGCTGCTTAAAAAGCATAACTGTATTGCCATTGCTGAAATCGGTCTGGATACCTTTTTAAAACAGCACAAACAAGCGGAAATTTTTCAGAAGCAAAAAGACTTTTTTGCTGCACAGCTTGAACTGGCACAGCAATTCAACAAGCCGGTTTTGCTGCATATCCGCAAATCGCATGCTGAGGTGTTGCAGATTTTAAAACAGCAGCAGTTTAAACAGGGCGGCATTGCGCATGCTTTTGGTGGGGGGATTGAAGAAGCCAAGGCTTTTATCAAGCTAGGATTCAAGCTGGGTATTACCGGGCAAATCACCAATCTAAATGCCAAAAAACTACACCAGGTGGTACAGTATGTCGGGCCAGAGCATCTGGTACTGGAAACCGACTGTCCGGATATGACACCTCTCTGCTGTCAAAGTTCGACCGAGCAACGTACCCGAAATACACCTGCAAATTTACCTTATGTGCTGCAAGGACTGGCAAAGAGCCTGCATATGCACAAAGAGGAACTGGCTGAACAGCTCTGGCAAAATACTCATCAGGCCCTGCATTTGGCCATTTAATTGAACGCTATTAACTCGGTCTTAAATTCCCAGTTCATCATAAATAGAAAAAAAGGTGCATTATGCAATTTCTAAAATGCTCCAGACTTGGCATCATGCCATATACATTTTTTTAGGTGAGATTCACATGGCACAAGGACTTTTGGCGGGTAAGCGCTTCTTGATCGCGGGCATTGCGAGTAAATTATCGATTGCTTTTGGTATTGCTCAAGCATTGCATCGTGAAGGTGCTGAATTGGCTTTTACTTATCCAAATGAAAAGCTGAAAAAGCGGGTAGATGACTTTGCTGAACAGTTTGGTTCGAAACTGGTTTTTCCTTGTGATGTGGCAGTAGATGCTGAAATTGACCAGGCATTTGCTGAACTGGCTAAACACTGGGATGGTCTGGACGGCGTGGTGCATTCGATTGGTTTTGCTCCGGCACATACGCTGGATGGTGACTTTACCGAAATCACGGATCGTGAAGGCTTTAATATTGCACATGACATCAGTGCCTATAGCTTTATCGCAATGGCACGTGCGGCAAAACCTTTGCTGCAAGTCCGTCAAGGTTGTTTGCTGACGCTAACCTATCAAGGTTCTGAGCGTGTAATGCCAAACTATAACGTGATGGGTATGGCCAAAGCCTCTTTAGAAGCTGGCGTACGTTATTTGGCGTCTAGCCTGGGTCAGGAAGGTATTCGCGTGAATGCGATCTCTGCGGGTCCAATCCGTACTTTGGCAGCTTCAGGTATTAAATCATTCCGTAAAATGCTCGATCTGAATGAGAAAGTTGCTCCATTAAAACGTAATGTGACGATTGAAGATGTCGGTAATGCCGCATTATTCCTGTGCTCGTCATGGGCCAACGGGATTACCGGTGAAATCCTGTATGTTGATGCTGGCTTTAACACTGTTGGTATGAGCGCTGATTTAATGGCGGACGCGGAATAAATCCTATAAGTCCTCTCTCCCTCAGGGAGAAGGCTGGGATGAGGGAATTTCTATTTACCTCTCCCTTACTAAGCGGTGCTTCTCATCTTCTAGAAGATGAGAGAATTCCTCCCTTTTTAAAGGGAGGTTAGGAGGGATTAAGTTAAGAAATTAATCTCCCCAAACCCCTCTTTAAAAAGAGGGGCTCAAAAAGAAAGACCGCATAAGCGGTCTTTTTTTAGATTTGAAGGACAGCGATTAAGCTTGACCATCCACAGCAGCGGCTTGCGCACGTTGCATATTGGCTTCAAATTCAGCATCGAAGTTGATTGGTGTAAGTAGCAACTGTGGGAAGCTGCCTTTAGTAACCATATCATTCACTGCTTCACGTAGGAACGGGAACAGGATGTTCGGGCAGTATGCACCAAGGATGTATGGAAGACGCTCTTCTTCAACGCCATCCACCAGGAAAATACCAGCTTGAGTCACATCAACGATAAACGCGGTATCACCTTCGTTGGTCGCTTGAACCACGACTTTCAAAGCTACTTCAAAATGAGTTTCATCAATTTTTTCTGCAGAAGAAGAAAGATTGATGTTTAACTCAGGTTGCCATTGCTTGGTAAAAACTTGCGCCCCAGGAACTTCAAAAGAAATATCTTTGGTATAAATACGCTCTAATGCCAATTGTGGTTGAGCTTGTTGTTCTTCACTCATTTTTTGATCCTTAATATGAAGTGATAATTTTAGTAGGGTTAAGCCAGCAATTCATCAAGTCTGCCTTCACGCTCTAAAGCATAAAGCTGATCAAAACCACCGATGAACTGATCATTGATAAAAATTTGTGGCACGGTACGGTGATTGGTACGCTGCATCAATTCAAGACGTACTTCCGGCGCTTCTTGAGACAAGTTAATCTCTTTATATGCCACACCTTTACGTTCCAGCAGCTGTTTTGCACGCACGCAATAAGGACACACTGTCGTCGAGTAAATAGTAACTTCAGCCATGATCAATCTCCTGTTCGTGGATTATTTGCTTTTCACCAAAGGTAAACCTTGAGCTTTCCAGTTGCTGACGCCGCCATCAAGACGGTAGGCATCGGCATGACCGACCTGCTGTAACGCAGTACCAGCCACCTGTCCAAGGTTACAAATGAACACCAAAGGGCGATCAGATGCTTTCAGCTCTTCAACATGTTTTGTAATCTGGCTATATGGAATATTACGGCTGCCGCTGATATGACCTTCACGGAAATCTTTTGCATCGCGTAGATCAATCAGCATGGCATTTTTTGCTTTGACTAAAATTCCCAGCGATTGCGGAGAAATTTTGCGACCGTTACGTTGACCTTCGATAATGAAGAACAAAACCACTAATACCGCGAGTGTTCCAAATAAGAAGGGGTGATTCCCCATAAACTCGAACCAACGTTCCACAATTCACCTAATTACAATTTTAAAATTGCCAAGAGTATAGCTCATAAATATGGTGATCAAAATCACCGCTTCAAGGGCCAAGGGTTAAGAAAATTAATTTTTTTGCTGTGCTTCAGTGATTTCGTCGATTAAACGTAAATAGCTGTCCAGTCGGCGCGGTAAAATTTCACCCGCAGCCGCAGCCTGGCGTAAAGCACATTGTTTTTCATGCTTATGAGTACAGTTACGGAACTGACAATGGCCGAGCAGATTTTCAATTTCAGGAAAGCCGCTTTGTATCTTATCTAAAGTCAGATGCCACAGGCCAAATTCACGAATTCCCGGAGAGTCAATCAGGGCTGCACCTTCACCAAAACCGATCAAACGCGTTGAGGTGGTGGTGTGCTGACCGAGTGCCGAGTTTTCCGAAATAATATTGGTTTTCTGTGCGGCATCCGGCACGATCGCATTAATCAGTGTGCTTTTACCCACACCAGATTGACCGACAAAAGCCACCGTTTCATTTTCTAGACGGTTAGACAATGCCGTGAGATCACCATCGGATTGGGTCTGCATCACTTCGTAACCCAGGTCCTGATATTCTTGTAGCAGATTCAGAATCGGATCGTTTTCTTTTAATAAATCTGCTTTATTCATCACCAGCAATGCAGGAATGTCGGCATCGGCACAGGCCACCAGATAACGGTCGATCAGACCTGGCGCTGGCTCAGGCAATGGTGCAAATACAATCACAATCAGTGAAATATTGGCCGCTACGGGTTTAACCTTGTGATAGCGGTCAGGACGGGTCAATAAGGATTTGCGAGGATGAATCGCCGTAATAATTCCCAGTCCGGTATTTGGATCGGCTTGCCATTTGACCCGGTCACCCGTCACCAATAAATCCAGATTGGTTCGGGTATGACAGCGCCAGACGCTGTCCAGTTCAATCTCTTTCCAAAAAGGTTCAGGCTCACCATCGGCGACCACAGGTTTTTCAGGGTGAATGTCAGGGCAAGACAAAGCTTGCACTTCAAGTTGGCGGCCATAATGTTGCACCACTAAACCTTCGAGATCACTGGAGGTGTCGAGATCTTCTTGACGTGTTTTTTGTTGTTTCTGAATGCGGCGCTGTTGTTGCTCTGTCAGACGACGCTTACGTATTAAGGCCATTCATATCCTAAAAAAACCGGGTAAATCAGATGGCAAAAATAGCATGAAGCAGCCCCCGAATGACACCCAAGATGTAATTAATTTGCTACTATAGTTATTTTTAAACCCAATAAGATTGCACATTTATGAGCAGCACCGCTGATACCCGCCTGATTTGGATTGACCTTGAAATGACAGGTCTAGACACAGACAACGACCAAATTATTGAAATTGCAACAATTGTAACCGATGACAATTTGAATATTTTGGCAGAAGGTCCTGTGCTTGCGGTACATCAGCCTGCACGTCTGTTAAATGCCATGGATGAGTGGAACACTCGCCAGCATGGCCAGTCCGGTCTGATTGAACGTGTACGTCGCAGTAAACTGACCGCTCAGGATGCCGAGCAGCAAACTATTGAATTCCTGAAAAAATGGGTCAATCCAAAATCTTCACCGATGTGTGGTAACTCGATCTGTCAGGATCGTCGCTTCCTGCACCGCCTGATGCCTGAGCTTGAGCAGTATTTCCATTACCGTAATCTGGATGTATCTTCAGTGAAAGAACTGGCCAAACGCTGGCGCCCGGAAATCATGAGCGGTCTCAAGAAAAATGCCTCGCATCTGGCGATGGATGATATTCGTGATTCGATTGCGGAACTGAAATATTATCGTCAATATTTCTTTATCATGAATAAAGACTAAATTTCGATGAATTGAAAAGAGGCGCAAGCCTCTTTTTTTATGGTGCTGATGTTTTTTTCTTTTTAAAAAGACCCTCTATGATTTCAAATATAGCCCACGATACAAGTACCAAAATCAAATGGGTCTGGGTTTCATAACGATCCAAGATCACAAAGCCAAACAAGCCTAAAGTCAGTAAACGAATAAAAATACTCAGTTCATAGTTTTTCTGTTTTTGGCTACTGTAGAAATATAAATGTAACGCGATCAGTATAAAGTTGAGAGTCAAAAGAGCATTGATGAGCACAGGGTTTGACTCCTATTATATTTAAAATTATATGTATAAATTTTATTCAATTATAAAGTGTTCCTGAATTTATCTTTCTGATTTTCATGATGGATTTTGTATCGAAATTTTAGAAGCAGTAAAACAATGCCGACTTTGCTAAAATAAACTGTGATTTAACTGCTATTGATGACTTATGACTGATCTGCTTCAAGACGATGAATATGAGCGCCGCTTTGCCGGTGTCGCCAAAATTTATGGAGAAGGCAGCTTTAGCCATTATGAAAAAAGTCATGTGATGGTGATTGGTATCGGTGGCGTAGGTTCATGGGCGGTAGAAGCACTGGCACGTAGCGGTGTGGGCGAGCTGACCTTGGTCGATATGGATGTGGTGGCCGCGTCTAATATTAACCGTCAGTTACCTGCAATGAGTACCACCTTGGGTCATGAAAAAATTGAAGTCATGGCCGAGCGTTGCCGTGCAATTAATCCACGGATTAAAATTAATCTGATTGATGATTACCTGACGCCTGAAAATATCAAAGAAATTTTAGCAGGTGATCCAGATTTAATTCTCGACTGTATTGACGATGTCAAAGCCAAATTTGCCCTGATGCTGCATTGCCGCTTTAACAAGATTCCTTTAATTGTGTCTGGCGGGGCAGGCGGTAAGCTGGATCCACTGAAAATTCGGGTTGCCGATTTATCTAAAACTGAACAGGACCCGATGTTGGCCAAATTGCGTGCCCAATTACGCGGCAAAGGCATCTGCAAAAAGCCTAAAGAAAAGTTTGGTATTACTTGTGTCTATTCCATCGATAATCCATTCTCCAGTGCCGATGTTTGCGCCAGTGCCGGCTTGCGCTGTGGTGGTTATGGCTCTGCCGTGGTGGTGACTTCAAGCTTCGCTATGGTTGCTGTAGCAGAAGGTTTGAAAAAGCTCGATAGTAAAAGAGCAAAAGCCTGATTTAAAAATAAAAAGCACAATCTATGTGCTTTTTTTAAACTGACGTTTAGAATGAAAGGATTCATTCGCAGAACAAAAATAATGTTGTGGAGCAGCTATGTGGTTCTTGCTGGTACTGATTTTGGGGATAGGGGCGTTGGCGATCTGGATGTGGAAACGTCCGGATCCGGTGAAACGTGATCAGGCGAAGGCTGTACAACATGATTTATGGATTGAGCAGATTGATGCTCAACTGAAACATGCAGCACGTTTCAGTTCAGATCTGGAACATCCGAATTATGAACGTGCCTATCAGATTTATCAGGGGCTGGCTCAGCAACAGGAAATTCCACAAGCTTATGTAGGTATGGGGCTAATGCATCTGCAAGGTCTGGGACATGAGCAAAATACTGAAAAAGCCATTAGCTATCTAGACAAGGCTTTTCGCTTGGGTAGTGATGAAGCTGCTTATCATCTGGGCCAGATTCATGAGGAGCAGCACTATCAAATGGCTGACCCGGAAAAAGCCCTGTACTGGTACCGACATGCGGTGGCGCGTGGCAATCTGGATGCCCAGTACCGCATCCCTGAACTTTCTTCTATCGAAGGCCAGCCTCAAAACGAGATGACTGCAGAAAAACAGCGTCTGGCATTATTAATTCAAAATGCCGGGCAAGGCCATGCCAATTCGCAGTATCAGTTGGCTCAGTATTATTTGGCAGATTCAACGACCCAAGATTTAGTGCAAGGAATTCATTATCTGTTTCTGGCGGCACAACAAGATCATTTGGCCGCCAATCAGCAGATCGCCGATGATTATGCGCATGGACAGATTCTGCCCCAAGACCTGACGCAATCGCTGCAATTTATTAAACGCTGTATCAGTCTCGGTGACCAGAAAGGTCTCTATGATTATTATGCCGGTGTGTTACAAGGCCGTATCGATACCGACCAGCGTCAGCGCGTATTCCAGCATTTATTGCAGCAGTCCAAAGAACACGCCGATGCACAAGCCAAGACCTTAATCGGGCTGGCTTATTTTCATGGCTGGTATGTCGATAAAAATGAAACCATGGCATTTCGTTACTGGTCAGAAGCTGCCAACAGCCAACATGTGCCTGCCTTATGCATAATTGCCGCACTGTATTTTGAGCAGCACCTGGTGGCCAACGAACCGCAAAAAGCATTTGAATTATATCAGGCTGCGCATCAGCTAGATGCTGACTATGTGTATGCCCAGATAGGTCTGGCACTGTGTTATTTAAATGGTGTCGGTATAGTAAAAGACACTGCCAAAGCTACACAAATGATTCAGAATGCTGCACAAGATTATTGGCAGATTGAAGCTCGGTCTGAGGCCGATCTGATTTATATCGTCGGCCGGTTTTATAGTCTGGCTGAATATCCATTGCCGACCCGTGATAAAGCCATCCAGTATCTGAATCAGGCCGTTACCAAAGATTCGAAAGAAGCAGCCTGGTTCCTGTATCAAGCCCTATCAGGTATTTATCCTGTCTTTGTGAACAATTTAGAGCTGGCAAATCGCTATCTGCATCAGGCTGCGCAATTGGGTCATGCCCAGGCACAAGCGGAATTGGGCTTGAAGTATCTGAAAGGTCAACAGATTACGCAGGATATTGCCTTAGGCTTGAGCTATCTGCAAAAAGCAGTCGCTCAGAAGAATGGCTTGGCGCTAAATGCTCTGGGTGAAGCATATGAACAGGGTCAAGGTGTTGAGAGCAATATTGAGCAAGCCGTGCAGTATTATCAGCAGGCGGCAGCGCAGGTGAATGCAGATGCCTATAGTCATCTTGGGCGTTTATATACCAAGGGCATTGGCGTGGAGCGTGATATCGGGATCGCACGGGACTGGCTGGAAAAAGGCAGTTTACTCGGACATGAGCGATCAATTGAATTATTGAAAAATGTGAATGCTTATTTGCAAATGCAATAATTTTCCTCGAATCACACACACTAAAAAACCGCTGTTGAACAGCGGTTTTTTTATGGATCAAGCTTCGTTTAAGGCAATTGTTTAATCGGGCTACCACCCAATGCCTGCATCAAGGTGACATAGGCATTGTACTGGTTCTGTCGGGTTTGCACCAAAGACAGCCGTGCATTGCGCGTAGTTTCCTGTGCATCCAGCAAATTCTTTAAAGCTACTGCACCATTACGATAACGCACTTCAGTCAAGCGTTCAGTTCTTTCAGCCAGTTCGACATTACGTTGCTGTAATGTAACCTGCTTAGTAAGCTCAGTACGATTCGACAAGGCATTTTCCACATCGGCAAAGGCTTCATACATGGTCTGGCGATATTGTATAATCGCTTTTTCATATTCCAGCTCATTCACCTGAAGATCACGTTTCATGTCATTCCATTGCAGGAAAGGCAAGGTCAGACCGGCACCTAAAGTTGCAACCGGATTTTTCAGGGCATTGGAGAGGGAAGTACTGCTGCCAATACCGGTGGTCAGATTACCGGTCAAACTAATTGATGGATAGTAGCTGGCTTTGTTGGCATCTTTATTGGCTAGTGCCTTACGCAAGCGCAGTTCAGTCGCTCGAAGGTCAGGACGGCGTGATAATAAACTCGCCGGTAAGTCGGCCTGAATGCTCGGCAATTGAATATTCGGTAAACGGCTTGGCTCTTGAATCGCAAGCTGTTGTACCGGCATATGCAGCAATACTGCCAAGCCAGTACGCGTTTCCACACGTTGCTGTTCAATCTGGCTTAAGGTTGTCTGCTGGCTTTGAATGGCCTGTTCCGTCTGGGTTAAATCCAGACCGGGTACTGCGCCGGCACGATATTGTACCCGCACCAGATCATAGGTTTTTTGCGCCGTCGCCAGATTTTGCTGTACCACGCTATAACGTTCATTCAGATAGGCCAGTTGCCAATAGAGCTGCGCCGTGGTGCCAATCAGGCTTTGTGCAGTTGCCTGTAAGTCTTCTTCAGAAGCTAAGGCCTCCCAGCGAGCGGCTTCGGTCTGATTGGCCAGTTTGCCAAACAGATCCAGTTCATAGCTTAAGCCTGGATAACCAAGTGAAAGGCCAGTCGAAGAATCGCCACCACCATCCAAGCTAAAACGATGACCCGTCGAAATTCGAGCATCACCGACACGAACGCCTTGCTGACTTTGAGCCTGTCTGGCTTGAATGCGGGCCTGTTGTAAACTGATGCCAGCCACTGCCAGATCGGTATTCTGCGCCAATACTTCATTTACCAAATTATTTAATTGTGGATCTTTAAACAAAGTCCACCATTGATCTGCCAAAATATCGGCATGAATTTGCTGACTTAAAACCTTATTGTTTTGAAAGCTGCCCGGCATATTGATTGCAGGCTGCTCATACGGTGTTTTTACCACTGCGGCACAACCGACCAGCGAGCTTCCCAGTAACAGGGCACTGGCAAGCTTGGTTAAATTCATTTGCATATCAGGTTCCTTATTCGCGAGAAAGCGCGTCGACTGGATTCAGACGAGCGGCATTACGTGCCGGGATAAAGCCAAACACAATCCCTATCAGGCTTGAGCAGACAAAGGCAGCCACAATTGAAGTGGTTGAATATGCCATCTGGAAAGTGCCACCAGCAAAATGGGTAATCAGCTGGCCAATCCCGAGGGAAAGCAGTACACCCAAAATACCACCCAAGATACAGACCAGAACGGCTTCAATCAGGAATTGCTGCAAAATATCACTTTGACGTGCACCCACCGCCATACGCACCCCAATTTCCTGAGTACGTTCAGTCACTGATACCAGCATGATATTCATCACCCCAATCCCGCCGACCACTAGTGAAATTACCGCAATCGCTGAAATCAAAAGGGTCATGGTCGCCGTGGTTTGCTGAATGGTTTCACGGATACTATCGGCATTCTGGGTAAATACATCCTGCGCGCCATGCCGTTGTACCAGCAGATTCAGAATCGCATTTTCAGCCGCCGCACTTGGGTATTCATCTTTAATCCGCACAATGATGCTACGCACATTGGATTGCCCCAGCATACGGCTCATCACGGTAGAATAAGGCAGATAGACATTCAGGCTGTCATTATTGCCCATCATGCCTTTTTGCGCGTCGATCACCCCGATAATCCGGCTCGGTACACTACCGAGTAAAATCACCTGACCCACCGGATTGGTACCATCCTTAAAGAAGGTGTTTTTGGTATTGGTGTCAATGACGACATCTTGCGCCTGTTGCATGACACTACTGCGGTCAAAAGGCTGACCGGACTGGAAAGTCATGCCACGCACATAGAAGAAATCTTCACTGACGCCGTTGACCGTGGTCGAGGCTTCAATTTCTTTATAACGGCCGGTGACACTGCTATTCACCGACGGACTGACGCCATCGACATAAGGCTGTTCGGCCAGTGCATCGGCATCGGCTGGAATCAGGGTTTTGGACTGTGAAGATCTGGAATTGTCCCCGAATCCTCGGCCCTGAAATACGGTAATGGTATTGGTGCCCAGACTGCTGATATTTTCCAGAATCTGTTTTTGTGAGCCATTGCCCAGTGCGACCACCGAGACCACCGAAGCAATACCGATAATGATTCCGAGCATGGTCAGGAAAGTCCGCATGCGATGCGCATTCATGGCCAGCAATGCCATCCGGAAGGCTTCACCGAGACGGTCAACTGCAGAACGCCATGAAGAAATCTTCTTTTGTTCACTGCGGATTAGCGGCTGTTTTTCCAGATGCTCTTCGACTTCAGGAACATTGGGTTGGTCGGAAATGATATTACCGTCTGAAATCTCGATAATCCGGGTCGCATTTTTCGCTACATTATGATCATGCGTGACCAGAATGATGGTATGACCTTTGGCATTCAGTTCACGCAAAATGCGCATCACTTCAATACCGCTGTTCTTGTCCAATGCACCTGTCGGTTCATCCGCCAAAATCACATCACCGCCATTCATTAGCGCACGGGCAATCGAGACACGTTGCTGCTGACCACCAGAGAGCTGACTTGGACGGTTCTGGGTTTTTTCACCCAGACCCAGATCAGTCAGAATCTTGACTGCTCGTTCATGCCGTTCAGATGAATCTGCACCGGCATAAATTGCAGGAACTTCGACATTACCTGCGGCATTTAAATCACCCAGCAGATGATAACGCTGGAAAATAAAGCCGAAATATTCACGGCGTAATTGCGCCAGTTCATCCGCTTCCAGTTCTCGGGTTTCACTGCCTTTGACCTTGTAGCTACCCGTGGTCGGTTTGTCCAGACAACCCAGAATGTTCATCAGGGTTGATTTACCCGAACCGGACTGGCCGACAATCGCCACCAGTTCACCCGGATAAATCTCCAGATTCACCCCTTTTAAAATCTGGACCGTGCTTTCACCCGCAGGGAATTCACGAACCAGATTTTTCACCTCGAGGAGAGGCTGTTGTTGTGAATTCATGCTTACATTCTCATTGGGCCACGGCTATTGCCACCGCGTTTTGCTGCATCATTGGACGTATCAGAACCATCGGCAATCACCACCTGATCACCACGTTTTAAACCTTTCAGCACTTGCGCAGTAGCACGGTTATTCAAACCGATCAATACAGGGGTTGGTTTTGCAGTGCCATCGGCTTGCAAGACACGAACCATGCCACGCTGTGCTTTACCTTGCTCAATCAGCGCAAGTTCTGCGTCAGACAGGTTTAGACGCGCTGGACGTTCACCGGCAGGGCGGTTGCCTTGAGCCGATTCAGCTTCAGGACGTGATGCCGGGCCGCCTTCACCACGATTGGCACGTGACGGACGGTTTGAACCTTGAATGGCCGCAGCAGGAATGGTCAGCACATTTTTGGCTTCATCCAGTACGATATAAACTTGTGCAGTCATATCAATACGCAATTTGCCATCTTCATTCGGTACATCGAACAATGCGTTGTAATACACCGCAGAACTTGACGATGAGCTTGATGTATTGCTATCAGTATTAATTGAATTGGGTGCAGGCTCAACCTGACGCAGTTTGGCGTAAATCTTTTTCTCGTTATTGCCTAACGTGGTGAAATAAACCGTCTGACCTTCTTCTACTTTCATGACATCTGCTTCAGAAATTTCAGCTTTAATGGTCATGGTGTCAAGTTTGGCCAGTTTGACAATGGTCGGCGCACTCTGGTTGGCGTTTACAGTCTGACCTTCTTCGGTCACAATCGCCACAATCGTGCCATCCATCGGTGCCACAATCTGGGTATAGCCGAGGTCTTCTTTAGCTGTCGCCAGTGTCAAACGCGACTGTTCAATCTGTGCATTGATGGCGGTGATATCCGCTTGTGCTGTTTTATAGTTCGCAAATGCAGATTCCAGCTCCGAGCGAGAAGTGGCATCCTGTGCATACATGGCTTTCTGACGGTTGTATTCAGCTTCAACTTTGGCCAGATTTGCCTGTCTTACTGCAAGTTGTGCCATCTGATTTTTAATGCTGGCTTCAGCGGTTTTTAAATCATTTTCCTGACGAACGGAGTCAATCCGCGCAATCAGCTGGCCCTGCTTGACCTGATCCCCCAGTTCTACATACATTTTTCTGACCTGACCCGAAACCTGCGCCCCCACGCTGACCATTTTGGTCGCTTCCAGAATACCAGTCGCCAGTACAGAGCTTTCGATATCGCCTTGGGTGACTTCAGCCGTAATATATTGCAGAGGCTGTTCTTTGGGTTTGAGGAAGTACCACCCCGCAGCGATGAGCCCAATGGCAATCACGACGGCCATAATCAGTTTCGTCGGTTTTATTTTTGGCATGATCAATATCGGTTCAAAATCAGAGAATTGTGAACGATTATAAAAGCGAAATTAGGATAAATCGTGTATTTTTTTAAACTAATAGGAATGATTATTATTTTATTTTTCGAATTTTGACAAAGACTTAGTGAAATAGGGGCTTACCACAGATACTGGAAATCGCCTGTAGTACCAGATGCTCCGGATTCTCATGTCCAAGTCCTTTAATTGAGGCATCAATTCTTAATAATAACCTTGGCCAAGCCAGAAAAGTTTGTGGACTGAGACGGCGCAAGGCCTGTTGATATAACCCGACTTTGGTTTTCCAGATCCCGATTTGCAAGGCATTTTGCGGTTGTTCAAACAGCTGCATCAACAGACGCATTTCCTTGCCGAGACTCCATAAAATCAGGCTCATCGGTTCACCTGAAGCGACCAGATACTGAAAAATCTTGATCGACTGGGAAAGATTGCCTTGTAGAAGAGCATCACTCAAATCATAGGTGCTATAACGTGACTGATCTTGTAAACAGGCATATAAATGATCAACCTGAATGACATCGACTTCAGCAAAAGTATCGCTGACCCGCATCAGACTATTCTTTGCCGCAAGCAGGTTGTGTTCATGATGTTGTTCCAGCCATTGCCAGGCATCATTGGCTAAACGGATGCCGAGTTTTTCAGCTTCAATGCCCAGAATCTGCTGCCGGTCTTTCGGATAATTGGCCACCAGCGAAACATTCACACCATTGGCATCAATCAGCTGAAAGAAACTGGATTTCAGGCTATTACTGTCCTGTTTGGGCATCACCACCAACAGCAGGTTTTGTTCATTATGCTGCAAATAGCTTTTCAGTAACTTGATCGCGCTGGCATCCGGTTTGATATTGCCGTGTACTTCAATCGCCAATTGCGTTGAAAACAGCGACAAACTGTTCAAGGCATTAAAGACGGTTTTCCAGTCGGCGACCGAACTAATGTCATAGCGTTGACGCTCGATGTCCTGCTTTTGCCAGCTGGCACGAAAGGCATCAATTAAATTCTGTTCCAGCAAAGGCTCTTGACCATGCAAGACCCAGGCCCCGCGAGCTTCATCGACACGTTTCAGGGCTTGCAGATAATCAAGTTTCATAAGGCGGTCTTATTGAGCAGGTTGCGCTGGGGTATTTTGTTTGGCTAAGGGTAAGCGGTTCGATGAAATCTGACGCGCGATCTGTTGTGCCACATCGTCAATAATGACCTGATTCAGATATTTTTGTTCCTGGTCATCGGTGTTGACGGTTTCAATATCATATTGATACGTACGCGTTGCCACGACAGTCCGTGGTTCAGTGATCGGATTGCCTTGTGCATCTTCAATCCGGAAAGTCACGTTTAAACGTAGTAAGGTTTCAACCAGTTTACCGTTCAGTTCCAGACGGCGAGGGGTGTAATCCAGGACACGTAACACATAAGCATTGGGTGCATTACTCAGTTGTACGCCTGCAGCACCGAGGTAAACCGCCAGTTTTTCTTGCAGTTCTTCAGTGTTGGGCGGTAAAGACAGGCTCATGACAGAGTAAGCAACAGGTGCGGAGCTCGGATTGGTTCCTTTCAGATGAAAGCCACAGCCGACTAAGCCTGCACTCAGACCACAAGTTAAAACAATTGCTGCTAAACGTTTGCCCAAATGCATGTGTTGCCCTCTATGCTTCCCGAAAGGGAATATTTGAAATCCTGAACTGGATTGTAAAGTCAAAGCCCGTTGGCTGGCAACGGGCTTTGTTTGGGAATTGTTTTTAATCCCCCCTAAATCCCCCTTTTTCAAAGGGGGACTTTCCTAACCATCTTATAAAAATGGATTCTCCTCCCTTTTTTAAAGGGAGGTCGGGAGGGATTAAATTAAACCACCAAATTTACTAATTTATTCGGTACCACAATTTCTTTCTTGGTTGGACCCGTCAAGAATTGCTGAACTTCAGGCAATGCTTTGGCTTGAGCCAAAATATCATCTTTAGAGGCATCTACAGATACTTCTAACTTGCCACGGAGTTTACCGTTGACTTGAACCACGATGGTTTGCGTATTACGTGTCAGCGCAGACTCATCTACTGCAGGGAATAAAGTTGAATTCAATTCAATCCCAAATTCAGCCAATAAAGTCTGGCTTAAATGCGGTGCAAATGGTGCAAGTAAAGTTAACAGCGTGGTAATTGATTCACGTGCAACAGCAACGTCATTGTCATCTTGGGCTTCAAACTTGTTGTTCGCGTTTAGAAGTTCCATCAATGCAGCAATGGCTGTGTTAAATGCATGACGACGTTCAATATCATCACCGACTTTTTGGATGGTTTCATGCGTTTTACGACGCAAATCTTGTGCAGCCGTAGACAGTGCCACTTTGTCGATGCTGGCAGCAGTATTCGCTTTTTCAAGGAAACCTGTTGCTAAACGCCATACACGTTTCAGGAAGCGGTTTGCACCTTCAACCCCGGCATCAGACCATTCCAGTGATTGATCAGGTGGAGCCGCGAACATCATGAACACACGCGCTGTATCTGCGCCGTATTGGTCAATAATCGATTGCGGGTCGATACCATTATTTTTCGATTTCGACATTTTTTCCTGACCGCCAACCACAACTTCTTGGCCATCTTCTTTATATTTGGCAGAAAGCACACGGCCTTTTTCGTCTTTTTCAAGTTCGATATCTGCCGGGTTAAACCAGGTTTTCTTGCCAGATTCAGCTTCACGATAGAAGGTATCTGCTAGCACCATACCTTGCGTTAACAAGTTAGTGAATGGTTCATTGCCTTGTACCACACCTTCATCACGCATTAATTTGTGGAAGAAGCGTGCATATAACAAGTGCAGAATCGCGTGTTCAACACCACCGATGTATTGGTTCACAGGCAACCAGGTTTGACCGGCTTCAGGTTTCACCATGCCACCAGTAAAGTCTGGCGATGCATAACGTGCATAATACCAAGACGATTCCACAAAAGTATCCAGCGTATCTGTTTCACGACGTGCGTCGCCACCACAGCATGGACAAGTCGTTTCATAGAACTCAGGCATTTTGTTCAGTGGGTTGCCTGAACCATCTGGAACCACATCCGTTGGAAGAACAACAGGAAGTTGATCTTCAGGCACTGGTACCTGACCACAGGTATTACAGTTGATCATTGGAATTGGACAACCCCAATAACGCTGACGGGAAACACCCCAGTCACGTAAACGGAATTGAACTTTAGAACTTGCCAGGCCTGTTGGTTCTAATTTGGTAAGGAATGCATCGTATGCACCCTGGAAATCTAGACCGTCAAATTCGTCTGAATTGACCAGTTTACCTTCTTTCGAGCCATACCATTCTTGCCATTGAGTCGCATCAAAGTCAGCATCATCTGCGCCTTTGGCATCAATCACTTGCTTGATGGTCAAGCCGTATTTGTTGGCAAATTCGAAGTCACGTTCATCGTGTGATGGAACCGCCATCACCGCACCTGAACCATAAGACATCAATACATAGTTGGCGATCCAAACCGGAACTTCTTCGCCAGTCACAGGATGCTTAACAGATAGCCCGGTTGCCATGCCTTTTTTCTCGGCAGTCGCAAGATCTGCTTCTGCCACAGAACCCATACGGCATTCTTCAATGAATGCAGCCAATTCTGGGTTTGTTTCAGCCGCTTTCAGCGCCATCGGGTGTTCTGCTGCAACTGCAACATAAGTCACGCCCATCAAAGTATCGGCACGGGTAGTGAATACTGTTAAACCGTCTGCATAGATTTCTGGATTTGCTGAAGGGAAGGTAATGTCCATCCCTTGTGAGCGGCCAATCCAGTTACGCTGCATGGTTAGAACTTGTTGTGGCCAGCCATCTTTAAGCGTGTCCAGGTCGTCAAGCAACTCTTGCGCATAATCAGTAATGCGGAAGTAGTACATTGGGATATCACGTTTTTCCACCAATGCACCTGAACGCCAGCCGCGACCATTTTCAACCTGTTCGTTGGCAAGAACAGTCTGATCGACTGGATCCCAGTTCACGGTTGAAAGCTTACGGTAGATCAAGCCTTTTTTATAAAGCTGAACAAATAACCATTGTTCCCAACGGTAATATTCTGGTGTGCAGGTCGCAAATTCGCGATCCCAATCTACTGCAAGACCGAGTTTTTTTAACTGGTCGCGCATATAGGCGATATTCTCAAAAGTCCATTTTGCTGGCGCAACCTGGTGTGCAATCGCTGCGTTTTCAGCAGGCAGACCGAAAGCATCCCAACCCATCGGTTGCAGGACCGTTTCACCCTTTAAGCGATGGAAACGGCTGATCACGTCACCAATCGTATAGTTACGCACATGACCCATATGCAGCTTGCCACTTGGGTAAGGGAACATCGAGAGAATATAACGACGTGGACCTTCTACTTTGTCGGCAACTTTAAAGGCTTTGCGAGATTCCCAATCCTGTTGGACTTGAGGCTCAATCGCACTGGCTTGATATTCGGAATCAATGTGAGTAGTCATAAACGTATCAGTGAATTACGGTGAAAAAAGTCTGTTGCACAGCATAGCGCAAAATGCACCTAAAAGTGAATTTTGCGCCGGCATTTCCCGAAGAAAAAACACGCTGTTCTATATGAAAGCGCCTTATAAAGCGACTGCACGATTTTTAGATTGCTGCAAGGCTTCGTTCGCTTCACGTTGTTGCTGGTCCTGATTCACAGGAACTTGAGGGGCTTGTTGCTGTGGTTCTTGAGATGTGTTCTCAGTTTGCACTTCAGTTTCAGCCGTTCTTGGAGATGCCGGTGCTGAATTTTTCCAGCCATAAGTATCCACTGTGGTGGCTTTTTTCGCAGATTTCGGCGGTGGCGTCTTGGTATAATGCGTGACGCCTTTCGCATCGACCCATTTATGGTACTGGATCGCGGAAGCGCTGGTGCTACAGATGCTCAAAACAACTGTGCAACTCAAACTGAAGACGGTTAAAAAAGATATTTTCATTGTTCTTGGGCCTCGGCTTGCTAGGCATGCAATACTGCAATTATTGTAGTGATATTTTCAGTAAAAATGATGGATTTTTATCTGCTTTATTCAAAGCTAACTGCTTAAATAAGCTCAATCTAGAGTATAAAAAATCAGAGGAAAATCTTCGTATACAAAATTTATTGATAAACAACTTCACTTCATTTAATAAAAAATCATTCATTTTTTTTATATAAGACATACTAAAAATTTATAAAATTAAATATATAAGTTTATGAATTTTATTGAATTATAGATTGATAGGCTCAGGCTGTATTCCTGTCTGCTCTCCCGATCGCTGTTAAAAACAGCAAATCTGGTATAGATAAGTGGCTGTTGCCTGTTTTTTAAACTTGACTTTAAAGCCTGAAAACACAAGAATGCTGCAATAGTTTTATATGCCTTAGATCGATCACCCTTCGACTAAGTGTCATTTCATGCAGTGGGCGATTTCTCTAGCCGAGAAATTGAACAAAGCTAAGCAAAATATGTTTATCCCAACATGTTTTAGGTCTTGTATTGCTCGAACAGCAAAGAGATCAGATTTTTTTCCTATTGCTATGAAAACTATGAAATTTTTGTGCTATAACAGTGCAGACAGTTAACAAATGAAACACTGCAAATGCCTCCCATTTCTGCGGTGTAATAATATTAGGGTGAATCACGTTGGAACTTCTATCTGGTGGTGAAATGCTTGTTCGCGCATTAGCGGACGAAGGCGTTGAACATGTTTTTGGATACCCAGGCGGCGCAGTTCTTCATATTTATGATGCGCTATTTCAACAAGACCGAATCAATCATTACCTCGTGCGTCATGAACAAGCTGCCGGTCACATGGCAGATGCTTACTCACGCGTAACAGGTAAGACCGGTGTGGTACTGGTGACCTCAGGTCCAGGTGCAACCAACACGGTAACGCCAATCGCAACGGCCTATATGGACTCAATCCCGATGGTGATTTTGTCGGGTCAGGTTGCAAGTCATCTGATTGGTGAAGATGCATTCCAGGAAACCGATATGGTCGGTATTTCACGTCCCATCGTGAAACATAGTTTCCAGGTGCGTCATGCCAGCGAAATTCCTGCAATTATCAAAAAAGCATTTTATATCGCTTCATCTGGTCGTCCAGGCCCTGTTGTGATCGATATTCCAAAGGATGCTACCAATCCTGCAGAAAAATTTGCATACGAATATCCTGAAAAAGTGAAGATGCGTTCTTACCAACCGCCTTACCGTGGTCACTCAGGTCAAATTCGTAAAGCGATTGAAGAATTGATCCATGCTAAACGTCCTGTGATTTACTCGGGCGGTGGTGTGGTTCAAGGCAATGCTTCAGCACAATTGACAGAGCTAGCACATTTATTGGGTTATCCAGTGACCAATACCTTGATGGGTCTTGGCGCATTCCCGGGTGATGATGAACAGTTCATCGGTATGTTGGGTATGCACGGTACTTACGAAGCCAACATGACCATGCATAATGCAGATGTAATTCTGTGTGTGGGTGCGCGATTCGATGACCGTGTTACTAATAACCCTGCGAAATTCTGTCCGAATGCAAAAGTCATTCATATTGATATCGACCCAGCGACGATTTCAAAAACCATTATGGCGCACATTCCAATTGTCGGTGCTGTAGAGCCTGTATTGAATGAGATGTTGAACCAGTTGAAACAGCTTAATGTTTCTAAGCCAAATCCTGAAGCGATTGCGGCATGGTGGAAACAGATCAATGAATGGCGCAAGGTTCATGGCGGTCGTTTTGAAGCAGGTGTTGATGGCGTAATGAAGCCACAACAAGTGGTTCAGGCATTGGATAAAGTGACCAATGGCGAAGCGATCATTACTTCTGACGTCGGTCAGCATCAGATGTTTGGTGCGATGTATTACAAATACAAACGTCCACGTCAATGGATCAACTCAGGTGGTCTAGGCACTATGGGTGTCGGCTTGCCGTATGCAATGGCTGCGAAGCTTGCATACCCGGAACAGCAAGTAGTGTGTATCACCGGTGAAGCATCGATTCAGATGTGTATCCAGGAGCTTTCGACCTGTAAGCAATATGGCCTGAATGTAAAAATTCTGTGCTTGAATAACCAGGCTTTAGGGATGGTAAAACAATGGCAAGATATGAACTATGAAGGACGTCATTCAAGTTCTTATGTAGATTCATTGCCTGATTTTGCCAAACTGATGGAAGCCTATGGTCATGTCGGTATTCAGATTAATCATGCCGATGATCTAGAGTCTAAGCTTGCAGAAGCGATGGCGATTAACGACAAGTGCGTATTTATTAACGTTATGGTAGATCGTACCGAGCACGTTTACCCGATGTTGATTGCGGGTCAGTCGATGCAGGATATGTGGTTGGCTAAAGGGGAGCGCACGAAATGAGACATATTATCTCTGTACTCGTAGAAAACGAATCAGGCGCGCTTTCCCGCCTAGTCGGCTTGTTCTCACAACGTGGCTACAACATCGAAACATTGAATGTTGCCCCGACTGAAGATCCAACACTTTCACGTTTGACATTGACCACTTATGGCGATGATCACAAGATTGAGCAAATTACAAAACAGCTTAACAAGCTGGTTGAAGTGGTGAAAGTGGTTGACCTGTCTGAAGGTGCACATATTGAGCGTGAATTGATGCTGATCAAAGTGAAAGCATTGGGTTCATCGCGTGACGAAATCAAACGTACTGCGGATATTTTCCGTGGTCAGATTGTCGATGTAACCCCAACGACCTATACCATTCAAATCGCAGGTACGACTGAGAAAGTGGATGCGTTTATTGATGCACTTGCAGAACACACGATTTTAGAAGTTGTACGTTCAGGTGTATCAGGTATTGCACGCGGCGAAAAAGTACTCACCATCTAAATTTTAAGTATTTCCTCATCTGAACAAGAAGAGGGTATCAGGCAATGTAAATTTAAGGGTCATTGCCTGATTTAACGGACAAACAAGCATTTAAGCGGAGACAGCAATGCAAATTTTTTACGATAAAGACTGTGACTTATCTATCATCCAATCTAAGAAAGTGGCGATCATTGGTTATGGTTCACAAGGCCACGCGCATGCGCTTAACCTGAAAGATTCTGGCGTTGACGTAACTGTAGGTTTACGTGCGAACTCTGCTTCTTGGAAGAAAGCTGAAAATTCAGGTCTTAAAGTTGCTGAAGTTCCTGCTGCTGTAGCACAAGCGGACGTAGTTATGATTTTGACTCCAGATGAGTTCCAATCTCAACTTTACCGTGACGTAATTGAGCCAAACATCAAGCAAGGCGCTACTTTAGCATTTGCTCATGGTTTCTCGATTCTTTATAACCAAGTTGTTCCACGTGCTGACTTAGACGTAATCATGGTTGCACCTAAAGCTCCTGGTCACACAGTACGTTCTGAATACCAACGTGGTTCAGGTGTTCCTGACCTTATCGCGATTCACCAAGACGCTTCTGGTAATGCGCGTAACGTTGCTCTTTCTTACGCTTCAGGTGTAGGTGGCGGCCGTACAGGTATCATCGAAACTTCATTCCGTGAAGAAACTGAAACTGATCTTTTCGGTGAGCAAGCAGTTCTTTGTGGTGGTGCTGTTGAACTTGTTAAAATGGGCTTCGAAACTCTGGTTGAAGCTGGTTATGCACCTGAAATGGCATACTTCGAATGTCTACACGAACTTAAATTGATCGTTGACTTGATGTTCGAAGGTGGTATCGCGGACATGAACTACTCTGTATCAAATAACGCTGAATACGGCGAATATGTAACTGGTACTGAAGTAATCAACGAACAGTCTCGTGAAGCAATGCGCAATGCGCTTAAACGTATTCAATCTGGTGAATACGCGAAGATGTTTATCCAAGAAGGTGCGTTGAACTACCCATCTATGACTGCTCGTCGTCGTCAAAACGCGGCTCACGGTATCGAAGTAACGGGTAACAAGTTACGTGCGATGATGCCTTGGATCCAAGCGAACAAAATCGTAGATAAAGAAAAGAACTAAGGTTGCGTTACGTGCCTTAAAAAATGGGAAAGCAGTGCTTTCCCATTTTTTTCGTACCTTGGATTCAAGCAAACAAAATCGTTGATAAATAGAAAAACTAATCTCTTAGTTGGCTGATTTTTATGCTATAAAAGCCCTGCGAAAGCGGGGTTTTTTATTGGATAAGAATAATAATTTTATATAAATATGTTGGCTTTGATGCTGGTTTAAAAATATTAGAAACAAGTACTTTAGGCTTTTCTTTGTCGCGCGATTTTAATGATCCATTTGAGGTGACGGCTTTAGCTTTAATGGGGGGGACGGTAAATGTTAGTGTAGAAACGCAAGCTGTAAGAAGTCGGTTTATCAATAAATATGCAGTATTGTCTTTAACTCGAGCCCCCTTAAATCCTTTAATGTGGTCTCATTATGCAGATAGTCATAAAGGAATGGTGATCGAGATTGATACAGAAAAGGCAGGTTTAGAAAGTTTTGAAAATTATACGATTCCTGCTCAGAGAGGAGAGATGATTTATGTGAATACAGTACCAAAACATATTAATTCAATAGATGCCGAGCAATTAATGCAAATTGGAAGTAGACATCATATATGGTGGGAATCTCATGAGAGATTGCTGAAACATGCTTTTCTTTATAAGCAATTACATTGGGCTTATGAAGAAGAAGTAAGAGTTGTGAAGTGCTTGGAAAGTGACCAATACCATTCTTATAATTCAAAAGATGATTACGAATTTGAGTTGGATAGAGAAAAGTGGGGAAGAAAATATATTGGATTAAGGGGAATATTCTTAAAAAAAATTCCATCAGATGCATTTGTTGAGATATATCTTGGAGAAAATGGTTATCGTGATCAAAGAAGGCAATGTAATAATTTAATTGAGGATTATAAAGTTCCTAAAATCGAACAGCTAAAAGAGTTTAGTCGAAATAATATTGAATTATTCACTGTTTTAGTTGATACAGAAACATGGTCTTTAAAAAGCAAAATTATTAATTCAATTGGTTTGGATTAAGTAGCTGCGATTGTGGTAGCAGTTCATATATTGAAATTCTAATTTATTTTTATCTCCAAAAAATAAGACATAGCGTAAAAGCTCATTCTTTATTGATCATGTCCACACTTACTTTTTTAGTATTTAGTTCCTATAAATCAGTTATTGAACTGTAATTATACGATCTTTACAACCATTTAATTGAGTAAATATTGAAGTAAACGCCACTAAACTTATTCTTATATATCCGTCAAAGTAATATTTTTCTCTGGTTTTTATATTAAGTTTAATCAAAAAAATATTTATTAGAATATTAATTCTGAAATTAAATTTTTAAATATTAAAATTATTGATTAATTAAATTAATTATTTACTTTGTCAAATTTTTATGCTTTAGTTTTAATATATGTTTTGTGTTGCTTGATTGTAATTGTTTGTCTAGCTGAAAAATATTAAGTTTTTATGATGCTGTAAAAATAACAATAAAAAATAAAAAAAATAATTTTTTTAAAGGGCAGAATCTGGAAATTGTAAGTATTTGTAAGAGTTATTTCCAGCTTGAATTGTTTAATTGTAAAAAATAATTATATCAATATCTTGTGGATATTTTTATCTGTTAGGTGAGGTGTTATGAAACTTATGGAATGCTTATAATTTTAAATGGATTGTATTTTTAATAATTTATATATAAGTCTAAGTGCTTATAAAATAAATAAATATATAGATGGATGATTTTATAAAAATATAGGCGACTATATTGTGAATATTAAAGCTTTGTACGTTAATTAAAATAATCGCACTAATATAAGTAGGCGCTTAGAAAAATAGCTCTGAATTCTAAGAGTTGGGATATAAGCGTTAAAAATAAAAGAAAAATATATTCTTTTAAAAAAGAAATGGAGAAAAATATGAAAAAAATGACTCAAGCCACATTGGCAGCACTCGTACTGGGTTTTGGTTTTAGTTCAACAGCTCTATACGCAGCAGAAGCAAACCGAGGCGGTCCTCCACAACAGGGTCCAAATAAACCTCATAAACCAGGCAAACATGGATGTGGAGACAAATGTGACGGAAAAATTGATATTGTTTTGGAAGTTCCAAGACATTGTGATTTAGATGTTGAGACACCTCGATTAACACTTGCACAAACCACGGGAGGTAATTGGAGCGATGCGGGATTCTTTAATGTCAGCACAAATGCCCCTTATCGATTAAATATTAATCCACTAAATACTTTGCGCAATGGTGAGAATACTGTACCTGTAGTTGTGACTACTACACGTGGTGGAAAAGCTTATTATGGCACTCAGTCAAGTACCAAAGGACAAGCCCATCGTTGGGATGTAGCAGCTACAGTGGCTGGTAGTGCGGTTGAAGCAGCTGATGCTGGTACTTATCGTGGTGTATATAACGTAGAAGTTCGATTTTAATAATAAGAAATTTTTTATATAACATTTTGAATAGGTAGGAGATGTACCACATCTCCTATTTTAATATTTTTATGATTAATAATAATAATTATATTTAGGTTTAGGAGTGAAATATGATTAAAAAAATTATAGGATTTTCTATATTGTTTTTGTTTAGTTTTTCTTTATCAGCGGGAATAAAATTCAGTCCTATCCAACTCTATATTCAAGATTTTAAAAGACAGAAAAGTACAACTGTTAATATTGAAAGTACAGGATTAAGTACTTCAAAAATATATGAAATTAGTGCATTTAAATGGCAGCAAAATGAAAAAGGTGAAGATGTTCTATTGGAGGATAATACTTTATTGTTTAATCCAAAAACATTTGAGCTAAAACCTGAAAGTAAACAAGTGGTCCGTATCGGGTTTAGCCAACCCCCATTAAATTTAGAGCAACAGCAATCATGGAGGATCATTTTTAAAGAAGTAACACCAGTTGATGATAATTCTTCGATTAATTTTTTGTTTAATTTCTCACTGCCTTTTTTTGCTGGAAAGCAGGTTGCACCACAATTAAATATAGATCTGCAAAAAAATAATGAACTGGTTTATCTAAATGTAAATAATTTATCTAAATCTCATGCAAAAATTACTGAAGTTATAGTATTGGATAGTAAAAATAATCAACTCATGAAAAAAGATTTTGTTCAATATATTTTGAGTGGAAATAAAATTAAATTTGAACTTGGGGAATTAAAAGAAAATGGAGATTTGAAATTAAAAATAAAAGTAGAGGATCATGAGGGATATTTGGAATTTCCTGTAAAAGCCTAGAAGATGCTTATAAAAAGAATAAATAGTAAAAGGATGGTGCTATGAAGGTGACTAAAATTCTTCTAATGATCGCGTGTGGGATGGGGCTAACAAATGTAAATGCTGAAAATATTCAACAGAGGGGGCAGAAAGACAATTTAGAAATGTTCATCGTAAATATATGGGTAAATGGCTTAGATTATAAAACTGAAGCAATTCATTTTTCTGATGGAGGGAAGAGATATATTGAGTGTGAGGCTTTATCCAGAATAGGAATTCACATTGAAAGGATCCCCCGTCATGTGGTCAAGAAAGAGTTCTGTTTATTGAATCAACCAGGTGTAACAGTTGAAGATGATTATAGTTTACAAGCCATTAAAATTAATTTTCCAGTCAATTATTTTGAAGATACTTATTATGAATTAGAGATAGAAAATCCCGAAAAAGCGAATTTTGGAGGGTTTGTTAATTATAGCTTGTTTTATAATAAAGATGATGAAGAACAGGAGTTTAATACATTTTCAGAAATTGGGATATTTAAAGATTATTGGTTATTAAAAAATGCTTTTTTATATCGTAATGAACCTGAAGATATTGAAGAAGGATTTTTACGTGTCAATACGACGCTCGATGTTGAATTTCCAAAAATCTTTTCAAGACTTACCTTGGGAGATACGACGAGTCCTTATAGCAGTTTAAATAATTCTTTTCGGTTTGGGGGGCTAAGCTTTGGTACCAACTATACAAATCGTCCAGACTTTGTTTACTGGAATGCTCCGACTTTAAATGGGAGTGCAAGCGTACCCTCAACAATTGATCTATATATTAATGGGGTGCGTTTATATCGGGATTCTGTGACCCCCGGTAATTATAATCTTCCTGCTGGAGCAATGCTGAATCAGGCGGGTGATGCGCAAATTGTTGTAGAAGATATTTTAGGGAATAGGACAGTCCAGAGTTTTCCAGTTTATATTAATAGTCGATTATTAAAGCCAAAATTGAACGAATATAATATTTCATTAGGTAAACTTAGATATAACTATGATTATGTCGATGATGATTATCGGGAGTTTTTTACAAAATTGTTTTATCGGCGGGGTATAACTTCTTCAATGACCTTGGGAGGAGATTTTTTATATAGTAAAGATGTCAGCAATTTTGATTTTTTATGGACCCAAGGAATAAGTAAATATTTGCTTATGGATAGTGCATTTTCAGTTAGCCAAGCAGAAGCTAATGATGAGCAAGGATATGCAGCTTCGATAGCTCTAAGTCGGGATTTTAGAAACTGGTCCTTTGGTTTAAGTAGTCGATATTTTACTCAGGAATATCAATATTTAAGTGGTGATATATATGACTCTAATATTGAAGCCTCAAATATTCTATATTTTAATTTTTCTAATTTGGGATTCATTGATGGATTAAATCTTAGTTATATTTATCAATCTTATTATGATCAAAATGGTTTTAGTAATGATACTCAGAAAATTTTTGATATTCGAGCTTCAAAAAGCTTAACAAAAAAATTATATACAAATTTTGGCTTTTATAAAGATTTTGGGAATGATGGGGATCATGGTTTCAATATTGCCTTATCTTACGATTGGGAAGAAAAGGGTCAAATTTATTTAAATCACGATACTGAGGATAATGAAACGGGTTTAAGTTTTAGTCACAGAACGATGACTCAGAATGGTTTTGATTATGTTTTGGGGGTTAATCGCACTGAAGAAGAGGTTAATTACAATGCTTATGGTTTATGGAAAACCAGTATTGGTAATTTACAACTTTCCCATGATGAATATGAGAATCGTCGTAATTCACAGGCTATGTTTGAGGGTGCCTTGGTCTGGCTGGGTGGTAAAATGGCATTCACCAAATATGCTGATAATGCTTTTGCTCTGGTTGAGGTGGATCAACACCCAAATCTTGATATCTATCGTTCAGCGAGTCTGGCTGGAAGCACCAATAATCAAGGCTATATGTTTATACATAACATCATCCCTTATATCCATTACGATATTTCTTTTGACCATAACCAGTTAGCGATGGAAGAAACTTTTGAACACTCTTCTAAAAAAATTATTGGTCTGGATCAACGTGGATATAAGCTGGATTTTCCTATCTATAAAACCAAACGTATTGCGCTAAGAATTAAAGATGCACAACAAAATAATTTAGTCATAGGCTCTGAGGTTCTTGTAGATGGTCTAAGTACAGAACCTTCTTTTGTTGATAGTCAAGGCATTGTTTACCTATATCTATTTAAAGCAGGCACTTACAACTTTAAAGTAAAGACTAATAGAGGACAGCAGTGCCAGGCTCAATTCATTCTGAATGAAAACCAATTCCAGAATTCAGACAAGCAAATTCTGGAAACTATATGTAAGTAGGAGTAGAAAAATGAAAAAGCTCTTTTTATTTATTACCGCACTCAGTATGAGTGAAATAGCTATGGCCCAATATTGCTCGATTGATGGTTTTACCACTCCAGAATTACGTCTAGCCAGCTATCAGCGTAGTCAGGCTGCCACTTCATTTAATATTTCATGTGATACTGGCTATTCAATTTTGTTTAATAGTCAGAATCTGGTGAGTTCCAACGGGATAAGTTATGTGTCTAACGGTCCTAATAAATTGCGTACCAAATTAAATTTGAGTGGTGCAAATAATGGGTTATGGGGAGTCAGAGTGAATCAGGGAGCTTCACAGAGACAGAAATATGTCGTTTCGGTTCAACTCGAAGAGAATCCTTTTAATGGGGTTCCAGCTGGAACTTATCGTGATCGGATTTCTGTCGATATTAATTTTTAAATCATAGAGATGAGGGAATTAAATGAAGATCTACATACAGTGAATATCTTTTTAGTCTAAGGAATAATTGGTATTCACTTGTTTTTTTAATATAAATAATAATTTATAAGATTTATTTTTGGCTTTTTTTAGTTATTTTTATTCATCAAATAGTCATGAGATCTTTCTATACTGGGTGAAAAATATAAACGAATAGGTGTGAGATGCAACAAATTTCCATCTCAGAATTATTAGAGCAACGACCTGTTATTCACAAAATCCAGTTTGATTTAAAAGAACAACGTAAACAGGCCATTCATGACAAAATAGTCCTAGAAGATCTGACACGGTCCCGTTTAAAAATTGCCATCGTTACCGAAACCTGGCCTCCTGAAATTAATGGTGTTGCCCATGCTTTATTACAACTTTGTAACGGATTGCAAAAACAGGGGCATAAGATTTTATTAATACGTCCAGAACAACGACGAGCCTGTACCGAATTTAAACCGCATAGTGAATGTCTGGTTAAAGCGCATTGCATTCCTAAATATAGCAATTTGCAGTTTGGTAGACCGCAATTTCTAAAAATCCATCAAGCTGTTGAAACTTTTATACCAGATATTATTCATATTGTGACCGAAGGCCCTTTGGGTTTGGTGGCTCAGCAGCTTGCAAAATTCCATAAAATTCCAGTCTCTAGTGGTTTCCACTCGTCATTTCAGGAATTTAGTCGGTTTTTTGATTTGGCTTTTTTACTGAAGCCAATTCAAGGTTATTTAAAGTGGTTTCATAATAATACTGATTTGACCTGTGTCCCGAGTCGAGGCACCGCTCAAGCCTTAAATCAGTTTGGTGTAACTTGTCCCTTGGCAGTTGTGGGTAGAGGCGTCGATCCAGATACATTTTCACCAAAGTGGCGATCACCAGATTTGCGCTATACTTGGGGAGTTTCAAACGAGACCCGAGTGATGTTGTATGTCGGACGGCTTTCTCCTGAAAAGGAAATTGATGTGCTGATCAAAACCTATTTTGTGCTGCGCCAAGTTTGTCAGCAAGATATACGTTTGGTGGTGGTTGGAGATGGGCCGGATCGCACTCGACTGCAACAACTGAATCAGGATGGCAGCATTGTTTTTACCGGTAGCCTGACAGGAGAAAAACTGTCAGCGGCGTATGCCAGTGCTGATGTGTTCTGTTTTGCCAGTCAGGTCGAAACCTTTGGAAATGTGGTATTGGAAGCGATGGCCAGTGGCTTGCCAGTAATTGCTTATGATTATGCTTGTGCAAACTTGCATGTGCAGCATGGTGAAACGGGATGGTTGAGCAGACTTGGACATCAGCAGGGTTTGATCCAGCAGATGCTCGGATTGCCTGATCTGCAAAGATTGCAGCAGATGGGCGCGCAAGCACGTAAAAAAGCCGAAAAAGTAGGCTGGCAATATCCAGTCCGGCAATTTGAACAAGCACTGTATTCACTGGTACAGCATCAGGAATACAGCATATAAAACAAGAAAGGAGCACCAGTGTGAAACTCCAGAATGTAAAGATTAAATTTTTAGAAATCGATTTAAAAGGCTGTGTTTATCTGAATCATTTTTCCCATTCAGTCCGTATTGCCGCTTTTTTTAAAATGATTAGCCGCTTAGGAAATGGTGCATTTTGGTATTTCATGCTGATACTGGTTTGGATCATGCAAGGATTGATCTATACCGTGCAGATTGTTTATCTAATTCTGGGAAGCACCATTGGTACCATTATTTACAAAGTACTTAAAATCAAAACCGTACGACCACGTCCTTATCAGGTGCATCAGGTGATCCGTCTGGGTGAACATCCACTGGATCATTTCAGTTTTCCCTCGGGGCATACCTTGCATGCCGTGATGGCAACCACCGTTTTAGGTTATGTCGCACCTTTATTACTGATGCTGATGCTGCCTTTTACGGTTCTGGTCGCAGTGTCCCGAATGGTGTTGGGATTGCATTATCCAAGTGATGTGGCAGTTGGCGCAATTCTGGGCGGTATGATGGCAATCGCGATTGTACTGACCGCGCCTTATCTGAATATTATGCTGTGAAAATAAGTGAAAGTCGGGGCAAAGGCTCGCAGATTTTCACAGATTTGTTAAAGTACAGCATCGAAGCAATTATGGTGAGAAATAGAGATGGGTTTACGTTGGACTGACACTCTCGATATCGCGATTGAACTCTACGAAGCGCATCCAGATGTGGACCCGCAGTGGATACGTTTTACTGATTTACATGCCTGGGTGTGTGCCTTGCCTGAATTTGAAGATGATCCGACCAAGTCGACTGAAGGTCTGCTTGAAGCCATTCAAATGGCATGGATTGACGAGGCACGCTAAGCCCTCATCTTAAAAAAGCATTTTTTTACAGATGAAAAGCAGAAAAATGCACATTATCTCGGTATAATGCGCCAAATTTTCATGTCAACAATTGACTTAAGGAGCCTATCATGGCTATCGAACGTACTTTATCTATCGTTAAACCAGACGCAGTTGCTAAAAACCACATCGGCGACATCTTTGCTCGTTTCGAGAAAGCTGGTCTTCAAATTGTTGCAACTAAAATGAAACATTTGACTCAAGCTGAAGCTGAAGGCTTCTATGCTGAGCACAAAGAACGTGGTTTCTTTGCTGACCTAGTTGCATTCATGACTTCTGGTCCAGTGGTTGTTTCAGTTCTTGAAGGCGAAAACGCTGTTCTTGCTCACCGTGACATCCTTGGCGCGACGAATCCTAAAGAAGCTGCTCCTGGTACTATCCGTGCAGATTTCGCTGTAAGCATCGACGAAAATGCTGCTCACGGTTCTGACTCTGTAGCATCTGCTGATCGTGAAGTTAACTACTTCTTCGCGCAAACTGAGATTGCTCCACGTACTCGTTAATTCGCAGTATTCAAGCCAGATAAGTGTTATTATACTTATCTGGTTTTTTTATTCTCTGAATAATTCTTTGCTCACATATTGAGCTTCTCCTTTCATCTTTAGACATGGTTTAGGTAATACACATGAGTACTGAAGCAGTCGCTGTATCAGCAGTTTCTGAGCCGCAGCAACACACTCCATCCGCTCCAGCACAGGCAAATACTGTCGAGAAAGTGAATTTACTTGGCATGTCACGTCCGCAAATGGAAAAAATTCTTTGAGGACATGGGTGAGAAGAAGTTTCGTGCCGGGCAGGTGATGAAATGGATTCACCAGTTCTTCGTGACTGATTTTGCTGAAATGACCAATATTTCAGGAAAACTGCGTGAAAAATTAGAAAAGATTTGTGAAATTAAAGCGCCTGAAGTGGTGCATAAAAACTATTCTAAAGATGGTACCCGTAAATGGGTATTCCGTGTTGGCGACGGTGAAGGCTCTCTCGTCGAAACTGTACTGATTCCTGCTGAACATCGTAGCGGTTTACGCCGTACCTTGTGTATTTCTTCACAAGTGGGCTGTGCGCTGGACTGTTCATTCTGCTCAACCGGCAAACAGGGTTTCCAGCGTGATTTGACCCAAGCCGAAATTATCGGTCAGCTTTGGATGGCGAACTATTCCTATATGGAAGATGTGCCAGTTCTTGAGCGTGAGCGTTCAGTGACCAACGTGGTAATGATGGGCATGGGTGAGCCATTACTCAACTACGATGCCGTGTTGAACTCGATGCGTGTGATGCTAGATGACTTTGCATACGGCATGTCAAAACGTCGTGTGACTTTATCGACTTCTGGTGTGGTGCCGAAAATCGATCAGATGGTCAAAGATATTGATGTGGCGCTGGCCATTTCATTGCATGCACCCAATGATGAACTGCGTAACGAGCTGGTGCCGATCAATAAAAAATATCCGCTTGAGCAGCTGATTGCTGCATGTCAGCGTTATATTGCCAAAGATGGGAATGAAAGTTCACGTAAACACGTGACGATTGAATATGTGATGTTAGATGGCGTGAATGACCATCCTGAACATGCTCAGCAAATGATTAAGCTGTTGAAGAATTTGCCAAGCAAGATTAATTTGATTCCTTTTAATCCGTTCCCGCATGCGCCCTATGGCCGCTCAAGCCGCAACCGGATTATTTCTTTCCAAAAAACTTTGTCTGATGCCGGTTTTGTGTGTACGATTCGTCAGACACGCGGTGATGACATTGATGCTGCGTGTGGACAGTTAGTCGGACAAGTCGCTGACCGTACCCGTCGTGCGGAACAGTGGAAAAAGAAAATCGCGCAATCGAATGAGATCATGCGTTCACAAGGATAATAAGAGGTCGCCAGTTGAGAAATCTAACATCTAAGTTTGCTTTGATTTCAACAGTATGTGTATCTTTGGTTTTGGTCGCGTGTCAAACGCCAGATTTGGGTCAGAAAGATCCTGAAAAAGCCACCAAAGTCCGTACCCAATTGGCGGTAGAATATCTGAGAACGGGTGACCTGGATGCAGCTAAACGTGCGCTGGATCAGGCACTTGAAAGCAGTCCGCGTGATTCTCAAGCGAATATGATGATGGGCGTGCTACTGCAACAGGAAGGTAGTAAGCTTAATCTCGAAAAGGCAGATGCCTATTTCAAACGTGCGATTTCGGCAGATCCGAAAAATGCGCAGGCACGAAATAATTACGGCACCTATTTATATCAGCTTGAGCGTTATAATGATGCAATCGAGCAGTTTAAAATTGCCGGTGCGACTTTAGGCTATGACCAGCGCTTCCGTGCACTAGAAAATATGGGTCGTATTTACCTGAAAATAGGCGATATGGTGAATGCTGAAAAATCATTCAAACAGGCGCTGCAGGCTAATCGCGATTCTTATATTTCAATGTTAGAGTTGGCAGAAATATTTTATTTAAACCAGCAGTTCCCGGCGGCGGCACAAATGTATCAACAGTTTGTGCGTGGCGTGGGGCAGAAAAACCAGGGTGCCCGTGCACTCTGGATTGGTATTCGCACTGCGCGTGCCAGTGGTGATCAGTTGGGTATGCAGGTATTGGTGAATCAATTACGTGCATTGTTCCCTGAAAGCCAGGAATACCAACGTTATTTGCAATTACAGTACAGTACTGAGGCCGTATGGAAGTAAATCCTAATTCACCTTCGAATCATTCGAGCGTAGCTCCAAATGCGTTAGGAAATATTCAACGTCCGGGCGAGTACTTGCGCCAGATTCGTCTCAATCAGCAGTGCGATCTGGAAGATGTGGCCAAAGAGCTGAATATCCCGTTAAAAACCCTGACCGCGCTGGAACAGGACGAATACAAGTCCTTGCCTGAAGCGACTTTTATCAAAGGCTATTACCGGATCTATGCCAAATTTTTGGGTGTAGATGCGTCTAGTATTATTCAGCGTTTTGATGAAATCTATACCAATGATACCGGGCTGCTGCCGAATCATGCCCTGAACAATTCTCCTATCAAAATTATGGGGAAATTGCCAGGTTCCAAGCGTGACCGCAATCGTAAGTGGTTAAAGCGAATTTTTATTACGCTGGTACTTTTGCTGATTTTGGGCGCACTGTTTGCCATGATTCAGAACTGGTCGAGCAGTAATTCACAAAATAGCAGTGAAGTCTCTGGCGTAGGCGCTTCTAATGTCGAGATTCTGAATCTGGATACAGGTGCCGCACTTTCCGGTGATCAGCTGAAACTCGAGTTTAATCGTCCGACTTCGGTGCATATTGTCGACTCGGCGGGCAATGTCTTGGCAACTGGCCGTCAGGCATCGAGCTTGCAGCTGAATGGTGAAGCGCCATTCCAGATTCGTCTGGATGATGCATCGGCTGTATCACTCAGTTTGAATAATGAAAATATTTCATTGTCACCCTACACTGTGAACGGAAAAGCAGAATTCCGTTTATCACCTTAACAGATCAAGAGTAGAGTAGAGCAATGATCGTAAATCCAATTAAACGTCGTCCAACACGTAAAATTCGTGTGGGTTCAGTTTATGTGGGTGGTGATGCACCAATCAGTATCCAGTCCATGACCAATACTGAAACCTGTGATGTGGCAGCTACGGTTGCACAGATCCAGCGCTGTGTCGATGCCGGTGCAGATATCATGCGGGTTTCAGTTCCAACCATGGAAGCGGCAGCAGCATTTGGTGAGATTCGCAAGCAGGTGAATGTGCCTTTAGTAGCGGATATTCACTTCGATTATAAAATTGCTTTGGCAGTTGCGGACTTGGGTGCAGACTGCTTGCGGATTAACCCGGGCAATATCGGTTCAGAAGCCAAAATTCGTGAAGTGGTAGCTGCAGCGCGTCATAACGACATTTCTATGCGGATCGGTGTCAATGCCGGTTCACTGGAAAAAGATATTCAAAAGAAATATGGCGAGCCGACTGGTCAGGCACTGCTTGAATCTGCGATGCGCCATATCGATATTTTAGACCGTCTGGATTTTCAGGAATTTAAAATTTCAGTCAAAGCATCGAATGTGTTCCTGACCATGGATGCGTACCGTTTGCTGTCACAACAAATTGATAATCCGCTACATTTGGGTGTCACGGAAGCGGGTATTTATCGTACCGGTTCGGTTAAATCTGCGATCGCTTTGGGTGGCCTGCTAATGGAAGGCATCGGGGACACCATGCGCATTTCACTGGCTGCCGAGCCTGAAGAAGAAATTAAAATTGGTTTTGATATTCTGAAATCACTGGGTCTGCGCTCCAACGGGATTAACTTCATTGCCTGCCCAAGCTGTTCACGTCAGGAATTTAATGTGATTTCCGTTATGCAGCAACTTGAAGAGCGTTTGGAAGATATCCGTACCCCAATGGATGTGTCCGTGATTGGCTGTAAGGTCAATGGGCCGGGTGAAGCCAAAGAAGCGGATATTGGTGTAGTGGGTGCAGCACCACGTTCACTGGTGTACCGTAATGGTGAAAAGAGCCATTTAATTGACACGAATCAACTGGTTGATGAAATCGAAACCATGGTTCGTCAACGTGTTTCCGAGCTTGAAGAAGCTAAATCTAAAGAAATTATTCGTACAAGTTTTCCTGAGTAGATCATGAGTTCAATCGTCGCAATCAAAGGTTTTAATGACATTCTCCCAACGCAAACCCCAGCTTGGAGACGTCTTGAACAGCATCTATCTGGTTTGATGGATGCCTATGGTTATCAACAAATTCGTTTGCCTATCGTTGAACAGACTAACCTGTTTAAACGTTCGATCGGTGATGCAACCGATATCGTTGAAAAAGAAATGTATACCTTCCTCGACAAGGGTAATCCGCCTGAGTCATTGACGCTGCGTCCTGAAGGGACGGCGGGTTGTGTACGTGCCATGCTGGAGCATAACTTGTTGCGTGGCGCGACGCCTCGCGTCTGGTATATCGGACCCATGTTCCGTTATGAAAAACCGCAAAAAGGCCGTTACCGTCAGTTTCATCAGTTTGGTGTGGAAACCTTTGGTGTAGCAACTCCGGATATGGACGCAGAACTGATTCTGATGACGGCACGTCTATGGAAACGTATGGGCGTGGCAGACAAGGTTCAGTTAGAGCTGAATACTTTGGGTGAGTCGGATGAGCGTGCAGCATATCGCGCGGCATTGGTTGAATTCCTGGAGTCGCATAAAGCTGATCTGGATGAAGATTCTCAGCGCCGTCTGACTACGAATCCACTGCGTATTCTGGATTCTAAAGATGCCAAAACACAAAGCATCTTGGAAAATGCACCGAAACTTCATGATTTTATGGGTGAAGAAACGCTGGCGCATTTTGCCCAGTTACAACAGTATTTGACTGATGCAGGCGTAAGCTTCGTGATCAATCAAAAACTGGTACGCGGTCTGGACTATTACAACAAAACTGTTTTTGAATGGACTACAACCCATTTGGGCTCACAAGGTACGGTGTGTGCTGGTGGCCGTTATGACGGTCTGGTGGGTCAACTCAAAGGTAAAGCAGATCAGTCTGTTCCTGCAGTTGGTTTTGCCATGGGTATCGAACGTTTATTGCTTCTGCTGGAACAGGTTGAAAACAATACCCCGACACGTGATTGTGAAGTCTTCCTGGTGGCTGAACCGGCTTCTCAAGGTAAAGCGTTGGTGATTGCGGAGCAGATCCGTGATCAGCTTGAAGCAGCAGGTAGTCAGGTTCGTCTGAAAGTGGGCTCACAGGGTTCAATGAAATCGCAAATGAAAAAGGCCGATCAAGCCGGTGCTTTGTATGCGGCGATTTTGGGTGAACGTGAACTGGAAGCTCAGGCGTTTACGGTGAAAGAGCTGGCAACCGCAGAGCAATCGAATGTACCATTTACGGACTTCGTTGCATTTTTTAGTACTAAAATTTCTTCAAAATAATCGATAAAACATTAGGAAAAGGGTAATCTCATGAGCGCAATGAGTGGTGATGAACAGTTTGAAAGCTTAAAATCCTTTACGAAGAAATATGGTTCTTCGATGATTACCGGGATTTTAATTGCGCTGATTGCCTTTTTTGGATGGGAATATTGGCAGAAGAAAAACCTGGCAGAGTCGCAAATGCACACTGCCAAGGTTCAGCAGTTGATGGATGACGCACAGGCATCGAAAGGTGATGGTTTTGCCAAGTTGTCTGAAGCTGCGGACAAGATTGTCAAGGAAGCACCTGATTCAGCACAGGCGATTCAGACCCAGCTGATGATGGCTAAACTGGCTTATGACAAAGAAGATTATGCTGCGGCCGAGAAAGCGCTACAGAAAGTTGAAAACTCGAAAGTAGACGATAAAGGTCTGGTTCAGGTAGTCAAACTTCGTCTGGCTTATGCACAATTGGCGCAGAAAAAATATGATGCTGCATTAAAAACTTTAGAAGCAGTGACTGAACCTGCATTCAAAGCAACTGCCGATGAAGCGCGTGGCGATATCTATGTTGCCAAAAATGATATTGAAAATGCTAAAAAAGTATATCAAAGTGCATGGGATGCTTTGATTGAACGTAAAGAAGAACGTCAGATTTTACAAATTAAGCTCGAAAGCGTAGGCGTATTGGTCGATGATCCGGAAATCGAACGCCCAATTATAGAAACACAAGCGGAAGAAGCTGAATGAATAGAAAATACAAAATTACCTGTGCCTTGACTGTTTTAACGCTTGCATTGGCTGGCTGTGCAGGTAAAACCAATAAAGTTCCAGAAGTAAAACCGAATCCACTTCCAAAACTGACTCAAGCCAAAACACTGGTCCCTGTATTTTCCACCAGTGTGGCTTCGACAGATGCTGCTGATCCGTTACGTTTACGTCTGGATGCAGACAATGGTGTGGTCTTTGCGATTGATCCAAAAGGCGAAGTGTCTGCATTTAAGGGTAAACAGCGTCTGTGGCAGAAAGAAGTCAGCAAAGAGAATTTAAGTTCTGGCGTTGAAGCTGCTGAAGGTCTTGTTGTCGTTGGCAACCAGAAAGGTCAGCTGTTTGCGCTGGATCAGCAAACCGGTGAGCAAAAATGGACTGCACAATTGACAGGCGCTTTACTGGCACCTTCATTGATTCATGCAGGCCGTGTGATTAGTGTCAGCAATGATGGCACCGTATATGCGCATGAAATCGCGACCGGTACACAAGTTTGG
Organism: Acinetobacter sp.; assembly: GCF_049284435.1. Lineage (GTDB taxonomy): Bacteria > Pseudomonadota > Gammaproteobacteria > Pseudomonadales > Moraxellaceae > Acinetobacter. Next base: position 55,521 of record NZ_JBAPXX010000118.1, read on the forward strand.
ACTTATAACTTACCTAATGTACAATTCAGCCTGCGTGGCATGGCTGCACCTGTTGCACTAGATGCGCGTAATGTACTGATTGCCTCCTCGAATGCTTATATCTATGCACTGGATGCCTTAAGTGGTGTACCAAAATTACAACGCCGTGTGGCAGTGTCTGACGGACGTTCTGATATCCAGCGTCTGGTTGATATCGACGGTGAACCGGTTGTTGCAGGCCAGTTTGTGGTGACTACTAGCTATCAAGGTCAGGTGACTGTACTAGATCTAGCTTCACAACAGGTGGTCTGGAGTGAAGATGCCAGCAGTATCCAGCGTCCAGAAGTTGTGGGCAATGGCGTATTTGTGGCGCAAACCGATGGTAAAATCAAAGCCTTTGAGATTACTTCTGGTCAACTTCTTTGGGAAAATGACCAGCTGCTGAATCGCAAGTTAAGTAACCCGGTGATGCTGGGTACTGACCTGGTGGTCGGCGATCTGGATGGCGTTTTGCACCTGATTGATCCGCGTACCGGACAGATTACCGGTCGTGCAAAAACTTCTGGGGAAGTGCGTAACTTACGCGTCATCGACAACCAGCTTTATGTTTCTACACGCAAGGGCGCATTAAGCATTTGGCAGAACCGTTAATTTTAACGAGCCTTATGCTAAACTAGCCACAACCGTATTTTGTGAACGCGGGGTGATTGAAAAATCAATACCCCGTGTTTTTATTTAGGGTATTTCCCCCTTATATCTTCCTATGCTTTCTGATGTTCAGGCCACTTTGACGCCTGATATTAAATAAAGGTTACTCTATGAAACCCGTAATTGCGCTCATTGGTCGTCCGAACGTCGGAAAATCAACGCTGTTCAACCAGATTACCAAGAGCCGTGATGCATTGGTGGCAGACTTTGCCGGTCTGACACGCGACCGTAAATATGGCGATGCAACTTATCAAAATAAATCTTTCATTGTGGTCGATACTGGCGGTATTGGTGAAAATGAAGGTGGTATTGATTCATATATGGCAGAGCAATCCAAGACTGCCATTCATGAAGCCGACATCATCATTTTTGTGGTTGATGCGCGTGCCGGACTGCTGGCTTCCGATGAACAGATTGCCCGCGAATTGCGTACTTTAGGTAAAAAAGTCTTTCTAGTTGCCAACAAAGTTGATGGTGTACATGCTGAAGCTGCCTTGGTTGAATTCTACAAACTGGGTATGGGCGAGCCGCTACAAGTGGCAGCCAGCCATGGTCGTGGTGTTCAGCAAATGCTGGAAGACGTACTTGCTGATGTACCGGAAGATGAAAATCCGGAAGAGCATGACAAAAACACTGGTCTGCGTTTAGCGATTATTGGTCGTCCAAACGTAGGTAAATCAACGCTGGTGAACCGCTTGCTCGGTGAAGAGCGTGTGGTGGCATTTGACCAGCCGGGTACAACGCGTGACTCGATTTATATTCCATTTGAGCGTGATGGCCGTCAATACACCCTGATTGATACTGCAGGGGTGCGCCGTAAAGGTAAAGTTGATGAAATGATTGAGAAATTCTCGATTGTTAAAACTTTACAGGCGATGAAAGATGCCAACGTAATTGTTGTTGTGGTCGATGCGCGTGATGGTATTGTTGAGCAGGATTTGCATTTGATTGGCTATGCGCTTGAAGCGGGTCGTGCCATGGTCATTGCAGTCAACAAATGGGATAACATGACTGAATATGATCGTAAGCAATGTAAGCTCGATGTAGAGCGCCGCTTCGATTTTATTCCATGGGCCAAAGTGCATTTGATTTCTGCATTGCATGGAACGGGTGTGGGTGATCTTTATCCATCGATTCACCGTGCTTATGATTCATCTCGTTTGAAAGTGTCACCAGCAAAAATCACCCAGATTTTAAATGATGCGACAGAAGCTCACCAACCGCCTATGGTTCAGGGTCGTCGTATTAAAATGCGTTATGCGCATATGGGTGGGCAGAATCCACCAACGATCGTCATTCACGGTAACAAGGTTGATAAAACCCCTGCGGATTATCGTCGTTACCTGGAGAACGTGTTTCGTAAAGTGTACAAGCTCGAAGGTACACCGATTAAAATCGAGTTTAAAACCTCTGAAAACCCGTTTGAAGGTCGTAAGTCTCAAGTGGATGAGCGTGCAGCTGCACGTAAACGTCGTTATGTACAGAAATTCAAGAAAGCTGAGAAGAAATTTAAACGTTAATTCTATAGTTTAAATTTTTCGGATAAAAAGCCTGCTAATGCAGGCTTTTTTATTACCTATAAAAAAATATTTTTTAATCAGGCTTAATTTTGAATTTAATAAAAATAAAATATTCTTTTAATTATAGTTATTTAGTATAAGTATCAATTTAACATTTATGTGATATGTATTATATTTGTGTGAAATTGTTAATCCAGTCGCAAAAATGAAAATTGACTGAAAAAGATCATAAGAAATTACTGCCCAAATTTGGGGTGGTGTGAGGGGAACATGAAAAAAACTGCATTGGCCTTAATCTGTATGATGGGCTTGCCAAGCCTTGCGTGCGCTGAAATGATCAAAGTGAATGGTGAGGGCAGTAGTCCCATTATCAAAAAAGATCCAGTCGGAACACGGAATCAAGCATTGAATAATGCAAAAACTGATGCAGTCATTGCTTTAATCAAAAAAATAAATGGTCCTCAAGCCATGCAGGATGCTCAGCCCCATCTGGCAGATATTGTGAAGCAAGTTGACAATGGCTACGTGTTTAATCGTGGCAGTCAAACCAACAATAACAATGAACTAATTACTTCTATTTCAATTGAAATGGATGACCAGGAGTTTCGCCAGATCTTAAATGATCTGGGTTTATCCAAAAAGAATAGCCGAACCAGTCCGATCATGATCGTAATGGATGAGTATTTTGGTGTACCGCGAGATAACTCAAAACCGGTGAAAGAATTTACGTCATACTTTTCTGATAAGAGCTATGCCTATGATGAAAAGGCCAGCTATGACGCGAAAGAAAGTGCAAAAGCCAGTGAAAGTTCATCATATTCATCAAAAGGCAAATCAGCTTCGGCTTCAGGCTATGCTTATGGTAATTACTATGGTGCAGGAGCTGGTGTCGCTGCACGTTCATCAAGTCATAATAACTCAGGTAAATCTTCTGCTTCAGCAAGCTATAACGCCAGTGAGTCAGCACGTTATAGCCAGTCGGAACGTCAGAATGACATTCAAAATTTTGTGAAATATGTGGAATATCAAACCCCATCGACCACACCTGAGCGTGAAAATCAAACATTAACTTCGATTGCCCGTGCAGCATCTAAATATGATCTACGCTTAATGGATTCGGATGTGTTTCGTAGCCGTTATCTCAAAGGCAAGAGCATGACTATTCAACAATTGCTGAGTGATGCAGAGCTGGCAAAACTTGCAGTGGCTGCACGTCAGGAAAAAGCGGACTGGTTTATGGTCGGTAGCTCTTATATTTATGACCGTGGTCGTTCAGGTGCAACGGGTCAGTTTGTTTGTGATGGTGCACTCAGCTATAAAATTTATTCAGTGGATGATGGCACACTGATGGGCGGTGATACCCGTACTGAATCATCCACGGCTGCAACGACAGATACTTGCCGTACCAATGTTGCCCGTAAACTGGGTGAAATGACGCTGTCTGAAGTCGGCCCGCAAATCCTGGCCTATTCGAAAAACCGCAGCATGTATGGTAAGGAAATTACCCTCTTTGTGAAAAGTGTATCGGGTAGCGTATCTAGCCGGTTAGGGGATGACCTGTACGTGGCCTTAGATGAAATGGATGGTGCGGAAAATATCGATATCCGTACCCAAGACGGCAAATTGGTCGAGATGACCATGACTTATAAGAGTGAAAAGCCGTTAAGTGCTGAACTTGCCAAAGCATTACGCCGGGTAAATCCTGTTCTGTCGAATGCAGAACGCCTGCAAGCAGGGAATACCATTACTTTATGTATTGGTGGTACCCAATGCAAATAAGCTTGAAAAAAGTCACGCTTGCCATGGCGCTGATGGGAACGGTCAGTGCACAGGCCAATATTCAGGTTTTTCCGGCGAAGGGAATTTACGGGCTGGAACTGCCTTGTCGTCAATCGGCGGAACATATAGAAGCAAATGCATCATCCATTTCCTGTGACTTTAGCAAGGCTGTATCTAGCGAGGCGATTCGTACTCAAGTTTCACAGACTTTCGAGCAGCAGCTGAAACAGGCTTTGCAAGATCAGGTGGTTGTCTCAATTTCCCAGCAGAATAAACATCGAAGCTATGTGGCTTCTCTGGAAGTTTTGCGCGCCAGCGAATATGTGGTGCAAAAGGAGTCTACAGCCGAGATTTTTCTGCCAGTCACTTTAAGTTTAAAGTTGACCAATGTCTTATCCGGAGAAGTGATTTATACCGATAGCGCTACCTTATCTCAACCTATTCAGGTGCTATCGACTGATGTCGAGGCGGCTGCAACCCGTCAGGCGGTCCAGCAGAAATTTCAAAGTAGCTTGCTGACCTTGACTCAGCAATTGACCCAGGATCTCCAGAAGAAATTTAAGGTCTCTGAAGTGCAGACCAAGGTGATTGACCGCTGGAAGTCTTATATGGTTTTGGATAAAGGCTTTAATCAGGGGATTGCCAAAGATGATGAACTGAGCTCGGCTTCAGGAGATTTGATTCGGGTTGTCCATGCTGACAGCGATTATGCCGTGGCATTGCCTGTATTAATGAGTGGCAATTCGAGCCAGTTTAGCAAGATTTCAGCCAATACCTGTCAGGCACTGAACAAGCCTAAAGCTTTGGTGGTGGATGTGTTGACTTATCAAGGTGAGTCAAAAGACCTGATTGAGCAGATTTTTTCTGATGCGATCGGGGAAAATGCATCCTTTACCCTTACACCAGTGAACAAACGTTATAGCGTGCTCGCGCAGAGTATCAGTGAGCAGACGGGTTTAACTAATCAGGAAACCCAGCACCAGCGCGAACTTCCTGAATTCTTTATTCGTATTAATGTGATCCCTGTAATTGGTTATCAACAGCAAGTCGGCAAGATGACTGAGCAACAAGTGGTACATAGTGAAGTCTTTGCTGAAATGATTGACCGTTCTGGGCGCGTGATTTATTCGGCGCATGCAACTGATGAAATCAGTGAAACCATTTCACAAGGGATGGGTTTTTCACTGGATACACGTAAAGAAGTGGCACTCAAAAATGCCTTGGTGAAGCTGGGTCAGCAATTCCAGAAAGGGATTCAATTTACCCGTTCAGATTTGCAGGTATCCAGTGGTGGTAGCGAGACCATCACGATTCAGGATGCAGGCGAGCGTTTGACCACAGGCATGAAAATTCATGTGTATAACCGTGAAAAAGTTGCTCAGCGTCAAGTGTTGATCCCGACCTGGGAAGCTACAGTCATTGAGCGTCAAGGGACTAAGGTCAAAGCCCAGCTTGATTTTCCTGTGAGTGGAAATGATCGTCTGCCGGTACGTTCGGGAGATAGCATTTTGGTGGATAGCCATGCTGCTGTGGGTGAGTCGAAACTTGCCCGTGTACTTTGCCCAAGTTTGCATACCGATCAAGTTGGAGAGATTCCATTTTATGGATTTGGTCCGCTGATTTATCACGCATTTACCAGTCAGTCCAAACGTCCATTTTATGCCACAGGTTCGGGTTTTAAAGGTCAGACCAGTTTAGAAACATCAATTATAAAAATGACAGAAAATGCCGGCTTTAAAAAACAGCTTGATTTGAAACTGTATGTGCCTAAAGACGAGTGCTTACAGCCAGCATTCAAGATTCAGGTTCGAGAAGACTCTATTAAATGCAATGCAGACAAATCCAGCTGCGATGCCACTTTGGTGTTGGCAGGTGGAGCGCGACGTTTCAATGCAAAACAGGAACGTGTTGGAGCTGTCGGTTTGCAACAGGAAGTCAGTTTAAAAGGCATTGATATCACCCATCGTCATGAAATGTACAACATTCAGATGTTCAAGGCATTACCAAAAATTTTAAATCAGATCGTGCAAAAAGCCGATGCAGTTCAGTAAGGAATTATAAGGGGAAATACTATGAAAAAAATCGCAAGCATCTTGATCTTGGGAAGTGCTGTATTGGCATCGCAAAGCCATGCCGGTCTTGGATCATTGAGTAGTCTGGCATCAAAAGCAGTTGCAACGACAACAGGTACATCTTCACAGAATCTGGATTTGGCAGGTTTTCTTAAGCAGGCACAAGCCACCAATGCCATGTTTATTCAAAGCCGGACCACATTGGCAACCCTGTTTGCTGAACGTAAAGACAGTGAAGAGCTAAAAACCAAATTAAACAGCTTGAAAACCACCTCAGACGTAAAGGAAAAAGAGGCAATCCAGAAAGAGATTACCAAATTGACCAATGATGTTCTGGATGCATCAAAGAAGGATGAAGCGGCGACACTGGAACGTATCAATGCATTAAGTGTAAGCCAGAAACAGCTTCTAGTTAACTCACTTACCAACTTTGCGATTGCAGGCTTGTCTGCAGGTGAACTCGTGTTAAATAGTAAGCAGGTGTCTATGCAAATGCTCAGTAATCCGCGTAGTGTCAGCGATAGCGGTATGTCTTTTATGGATGCCAAAGGTCTATTGGGTGATGTGACTGGAATTGCAAAAAACGCAACCATGGCATTGGTTGAGTATCCGCAATTGATGAAAAAAGCTGGCTTGAACTTTAAGGCGCCAGAATCTGCAGCAGCAAAAGCAGTTGATATTTCTGATTCAATCTAAGTAATATGACTCTAGCCTGTTTTCGAACAGGCTTTCTTTTTTTATCTGGCGACGTAAAATGAAAAAGTCGATCTGTTTCTAAGAGCTTTGCATTGTTGCGAAATATTCAAATTTATCTACAAAAAATAGATCAGTTCTTTTCGATTGAACCACATCAATCACGTGTAGAGCAAATCAAGAACCGAAAACTGGCAATTTATGCGCATCGTAACCAGTTGCTTTCAGATCAATTCAATCATCCGATCCAATCTCTGGATTTCACCACTACTGAATATGGCAAGCCTTATTTAAATGACTATCCAGACTTTAGTTTTAATCATAGTCATAGTCAAAATTTCTACGCCTTGGCCACGAGCAAGCAAGTTCAGAACTTAGGAATTGATATTGAAGAACTGAATCGTAAAGTCCGTTTTGAAGCCTTGGCACAACATGCTTTTCATCCCGAAGAACTCAAAACTTGGCAAACGCTGGCTTATGATCCCGAATACTGGTTTAAAGTCTGGACGACCAAAGAAGCGGTGTTAAAGGCATCAGGCTTGGGAATCCGAATGAACCTAAACGAACTCAACACCAATATCCATCCTGAGCAAAATGGCGGGCGCTGCGAACATCTAGAGATTGGCGTCTATGCCTATCAAAATTATACGCTTGCTGGCTGCATGCTCACCGTGGCTTGGCAAAGTGAGCATTCCTGCAAGGGATTGAGATTTCCTGTGATCCAGATTCATCATACTGTCTAGACCAGAATCAATCTTAGATTTTATTTTCTAGAAATGAGCAAATTACTCAGCCTATTCACAAACTGTGGACTCATCCGGGATAAATGAAATAAAAACTGGCTTTTGAATCCGACAGGATGATGAGTGGCTTGCCAGATGGAATCTTTGAGTTCTGCCAGTTTCAGAATATCTTGTGCAACATCTTCTGCTTTTAAATGCACGCCCATTTTTTTAATACTTTCTGCCTGCATATCTTTCACCATCGCAGTACTGACGAAAAGCGGCATTACATCCAAGACTCTAATCCCATAGGGTTGCCACTCAATATCCAGACTTTCAGTCAGGCCACGCACTGCAAACTTGCTGGTGGAATAACTGCTTAAATCGGCCTGGCCATAAATCGCCGAAGCTGAAGATAGATTGATGATGCGGGCAAATGAAGATTCTTTTAAATAAGGGAAAGCAGCATGACAGCCGTTCATGACTCCTTTGACATTAATATCCAGAGTCCGATGATGTGCCGCTATGGTGGTATCTTCAAAAGGCCCTGAATATAAAATCCCAGCATTATTCACCAGAATATTGATTTCACCTGCCCAAGCTGAAAATTCGGCTAAAGCTGTTTCCCAGGAAGTGTAGTCAGCTACATCGAGAAAGCCGGCTTTGGCATGTTCGCCCAGTTGCTGGGCCAGTTGTTCTGCCTGCTCCACCTGAACATCATAAATGCCCACCTTGTAGCCGTGCTGGTAAAATAGGGCGGCCGTCGCGGCACCAATTCCTTGTGCTGCACCACTAATCAATATACTGTGCATGGGCCTGATCTCCTTATTGTCTTTTTTTTTGAGCATAACAAGAAACCGGCAGATTGACGCGACTATTTGGTAAAAAAGAGGTTTTTAAACATGGAACAACTACTCCAGGTCATGCGCGAATTACGTGAAAAATGTCCATGGGATCAGCAACAGACCCCCGAATCTCTGACCAAATATGCGATTGAGGAAGCTTACGAAGTAGAAGCGGCAGTCCGCTCTGGAAAAGTCGACCATGTCCGCGATGAGCTGGGTGATTTGCTGTTACAGGTGGTGTTCCAGTCGCAAATGTATAGCGAGCAGGGGGCTTTCGATTTTCAGGATGTCGTACAGGCCATTACCCATAAACTGGTTCGCCGTCATCCACATGTATTTCAGGCTGAACAATTTGCAAAAATGAGTCCGGAAGATGTGTCTGAGCTATGGAAAGAAATCAAACAGCAAGAAAAGCAAGGTAAGCCGCGTTCACGCCTGGATGATATTAAACATGCACCGGCTTTAGTACAGACCGATGAAATTCAAAAAAATGTCGCTAAAATCGGTTTTGATTTTCCTAACATGGCGGGTGCCTATGCCAAGCTGGAAGAAGAGCTGGCTGAATTAAAAGAAGCGGTATCTGGAGAAAATTCCGATGAAATACAGGAAGAATTTGGCGACTGCTTATTTTCTCTGGTGAATGTTGGTCGTAAACTGGGCATTTCCAGTGAGATGGCATTATTGGGGACGATCCATAAATTTCGAACCCGCTTTGCCTTAATGGAAGATCAGGCAGAACGACAACAATTAGACCTGGAAAAGCTGTCACTGACTGAACTTGATCAGCTCTGGGAACAGGCTAAATTAGAATTAAAACAAAGAGCGGCACATGAAAAAAATACCTTATCGAATCGGTCCAACGTGGATTAATTTTCTTCTGAGTTGCTGGCTAGGCTTTATTTTTATCGGAACTGCGCATGCGACTGCGACCGATTATATGGAATGGAAGACCCAGCAACAGCAACATGACGCCCGCCTGAAGAAAAAAGCTGCCGTCACGACTTCATCAGAAAGCAATCACTATCTGGCGAAGCCTGCATTATCGGCATCTGCTGCTGATAAAATCAGTTTGAATAATGCAACTGTTGAGCAATTACAGCAACTGAATGGCATTGGTCAAAAGAAGGCCGAAGCGATTATTGAACATCGGCAAAAAAATGGAAAATTCAAAAGCATTGAAGAGATCCAGTTGGTCAAAGGTATTGGGCCGGCATTATTTGCCAAAAACAAGGCCAAACTGGCCTTGTAAGGCGACAATATGGATCATGACTAGCTGATTGATTTGACTCGCAGGATTGACATAATCAAATTGCCCTTTAGGCGTGTAAGCGATATGATTAGCGTCATCTTAGAATTTTACGTTCAGACGTAGGAGACAGCGTCTTTTGCAAACTTTGCGCGCGTCAAAATGTGGTTTATCAACCGCTCAATTACCTTCTTATATTCTCGATGTGATTGATGCCTTAAACAAGGCAGGCTATGAAGCTTATATCGTGGGTGGTGGTGTTCGAGATCTGATGTTAGGTTTGAATCCTAAAGATTTCGATGCAGTTACCAATGCAACCCCGGCTCAGGTCAAGGAAGTTTTCGGACGACGTTGTCGAATTATCGGACGACGTTTCGAACTGGCGCATGTCTATTCAGGGCGGGAACTGGTTGAAGTGGCAACCTTCCGTGCACCACCAAAAAAAGCAGTGACCTCGGCCGCGGGGATGATTCTGCGTGATAACAACTGGGGCAGCATCGAGCAGGATTTTGCCCGTCGAGATTTCTCCATCAATGCAATGTATTACCAGCCGCGTAAAGGCATTGTGCTGGATTTCTGTAATGCAGTCGATGATATCCACAGCAAAACCTTACGCTTACTCGGTGATCCGACTTTAAGATTTGAAGAAGATCCAGTGCGGATGCTGCGAACCCTACGTTTTGCCGCCAAGCTGAACTTTAATATTGATGAAGCGATTCTGGATGTCTTTACGCCGGAAATGACCCAGTTGCTGCGTGATGTTTCTCCACATCGACTTTATGATGAATCACAGAAACTGTTCACCATGGGACACCTGAATCGTGTCTTGCCAATGCTGATCGATTTCGGGATCTGGCAGCAGTTATTTGCAGATATCAAGCCTGAAATTACGCCGTTTATGGAACGCGCTGCGAAAAATACTGATCAGCGTATTTCTATCGGCAAGACCATCAACCCGGCATTTTTCTATGCGGTATTGTTATGGCAGCCATTCCTGGAACGTTGTGAATTCTATCTGAATAAAGGTATAGTAGCGGCCGAAGCCCGTGCCCAAGCCGGTCTGGATGTGTTAAAACGTCAGGCGACTCGCACTATTATTCCACGCTTTGCGGAGACCTTTATTCGTGAAGTCTGGGAAATGCAGACCCGTTTGCTGAATCCAAAACCACAGCAAATCGAGGCTTTGTCCAGCCATGCGCGTTTCCGTGCCGGCTTTGACTTTTTGCTGCTGCGTGAAAAATCAGGTGATGCGACTGCCCAAGGTATGGGTAGCTGGTGGGATGCTTACCAGCAAATGAGCGGTGACGAGAAAGAACGGGCCATTAGCCAGTATAACCGTCAGCGTGCCAAGAGCCGCCGCAAGGCAAGTCAAGAAGAGCATCTGGAACAGAAACTGACCCAGCAGCAAGATCTCGCTGAGATCGAACCGTTGGTGAATGAGCCTGAACCACGCAATCGTCGGGTGCGTAAAGCCAAGTTTGAAGACAAGGCGAAAACCCTGTCGCATGTGGCAGCCAGTGCCAGTGGTGAAATTGGCGCAGATCATCCAATTATGAAACGTAAGCGGGTAAAACGTGATCTGAGCCAGGTGGTGTTTGGGCCAACACAATGATCGTGACTTATATTGGCCTGGGTAGTAACCTGGGCGATTCACGCCAGATTCTGGCAGAAGCTGTACAGAAACTGGCGACATTGGGACAGGTGAACACTTCGCATCTGTATCAAAGTCCACCGATGGGACCACAGGATCAGCCAAACTATCTGAATGCAGTCGTGCAGTTAAATACCGATCTGGCAGCTTTAAGCTTGCTGGATCGCCTGCAAGCTTTTGAGCAGGACGCCGGTCGGGTACGTTTACGTCGTTGGGGTGAACGTACGCTGGATCTGGACTTGCTGATCTACGGTAATGAGCACATTCAAAATGAACGCTTAACTGTGCCGCATGTCGGGGTATTAGAGCGTGATTTTGTCCTGATTCCACTTCTGGATATTGATCCTGAAATACAGGTCCATGGACACAGATTAAAAGACCTAGACATCGTCAAACAGTCGACCCTCGCGGTACTCGATGACAGCAACTGGGCAAATATTTAATTTTTAAGTGATGGTAGCTTCGTCAGAACTTTCAAGTATAGAGGAACATTTTCATGGTTAGTCTGAGTGATTTAAGACGCTTTAAAGCAGATGGACGCAAATTTTCATGTCTGACTTGCTATGATGCCAGTATGGCCAAAGCCATGGAAATTGCCGAAGTGGACAGCATTTTAATTGGCGATTCTCTGGGAATGTCAATTCAGGGGCGTGATTCGACTTTGCCGGTCACGGTTGCAGATATGGCCTATCATACGGCTGCGGTACGCCGTGGTAACCAGCATGCTTTTATCATGACTGACTTGCCATTTATGAGCTATGCCACCTTGAATGATGCCTTGCAAAGTTCGAAAACCGTGATGCAGGCTGGCGCACAAATGGTCAAGATGGAAGGCGGTGCATGGTTGGCAGAAACCGTGCAAGTGCTGACCCGTAACGGTATTCCGGTGTGTGTGCATTTGGGTCTTACTCCGCAGTCGGTACATGTCTTTGGCGGTTATAAACTACAAGCCCGTACTCGTGAAGCGGCCGATCAGCTCATCGCTGATTGTAAGGCAGTAGTAGAGGCGGGAGCTGCACTATTGCTACTTGAATGCGTACCGGCACAGCTTGGCCAGGAAATCACAGAACTGTTTCCGCAGATTCCGGTCATTGGTATTGGCGCGGGTGCAGCTACAGATGGCCAAGTACTGGTGGTTCAGGATATGCTCGGTTTGACCTTTGGTCACACTGCAAAATTTGTACGTAATTTTATGCAAGAACAATCGGGTGCGACTGCAATTCTGGATGCTTTTAAAGCCTACCATGCTGCAGTTTTAGATGGATCTTTCCCGGCACCAGAACAAACTTTTCAGGTTGAATTGTAAGATGAAAACAGAAACCACCATTCAGGGCTTAGCGGCATCATTAAATCCGGCACGTACCAGTCGCAAGATTATCGGTTTTGTACCGACCATGGGCAATCTGCATCAGGGACATTTAAATCTGGTGCGTGAAGCGCGTAAGTTGTGTGATGTAGTGGTGGTCAGTATCTTTGTCAATCCAATCCAGTTTGGACCCAATGAAGATTTTGATAGCTATCCGCGCACACTTGAGCAGGATCAGCAACTTTTGGCAGAAGTTGGTTGTGACATTGTTTTTGCGCCGACGGTCGAGCAAATGTATGGCAAAAAACCGCGTTTGACCAATATCAGTGTCTCTGATATTGCCAATGATTTATGCGGTTTGCAGCGCCCTGGCCATTTTGATGGCGTGGCGGTGGTGGTCACTAAATTGTTTAACATCGTACAGCCGAATTACGCTTTCTTTGGCCAGAAAGATTACCAGCAATTGGCTGTGATTCGTCAGTTTGTACAAGACCTGAATATTCCACTGGAAGTGATTGGTGTACCGATTGCCCGTGCAGAAGACGGCCTGGCTTTAAGTTCGCGCAATGGTTATTTAAGCGAAGAGCATCGTGCAATCGCACCGGTAATTTATCAAAGCTTGCAAAAGGCTGAACAGCAATTACATGCAGGTGTGGAACTGGATACGGTATTGGCGGAGATTCGCCAGACTCTAACCGATGCCGGGTTTGTGGTGGATTATGTTGAAGCCCGCACTCCAGAATTACAAAAAATTCATACGTTTAATCAAGATCTTGTGTTATTTATAGCTGCAAAGCTGGGGAATACACGTCTGATCGATAACCTGCAGGTTAAATACACTGCCGGCTAAGATGAAAGGGTAGCATGCATGAAGCGCATTTTAATTGTCACAGGACAATCTGGTTCGGGTAAATCATCTGCATTACAGGTGCTTGAAGATCTGGGTTATTACTGTATTGATAATTTGCCTTTGGCATTGCTTCCCGAAATCGTGGCAAAACTGGACAGTGAAAATAATCTGGAACAGTTGGCGCTGGGCGTCGATGTGCGCAGTACCCGGGCAGATTTGCAAGAATTTGATCATGTATTTGAGCAACTGCAACAGCATGGTTCGGTCGATATTATCTATCTGACCACGCAGGATCAGGAGCTGATTGCCCGCTTTAGTGCTTCGCGTCGGCCGCATCCTCTGGCGTCGCGCTTTAAAAGTCTAAATCAATGCATTCAGGAAGAAAAAATCCTGTTGATGCCGATTCAGTTGCGTTCTACGGTGCATATCGATACCACCGATAAAAGCGTGCATGACCTGAAACATACCTTATTGTCCAAGCTCGGACAGGCCGATAACCTGATTTTAATTCTGCAATCCTTTGGTTATAAGCATGGCATTCCACTGGATGCCGATTATGTCTTTGATGTCCGGCATTTGCCAAATCCGCATTGGGAACTGGAACTGCGCAAATTTTCAGGGCTAGATCAGCCGGTGCAGGAGTTTTTACAAAAGAGCGATCAGGTCGAGGACATGTTCAATGATCTGTATCATTTTCTGGACAAGTGGTTGCCGACCTTTGCCGAAGGGCACCGTCATTATATGACCGTGTCGATAGGCTGTACTGGTGGTCAGCATCGTTCTGTTTATATTGTGGATAGACTAAAAAAAGCCCTTGAGGCAAAATGGTCTATTCAAGTCCTCCATCGAGAAATGAAGCACTGGTCATGATTGATACGACAGTTGACGTAATTAATAAACTGGGTTTACATGCACGCGCATCTGGTAAACTGATAGAAGTTACCACCAAATTTCGTTCCAGTATCCAGATTGGCAAGGCTGACAAATTGGTAGATGCCAAAAATATCATGTCATTGCTCATGCTTGGTGCAGGCAAAGGAACAACTTTACGCTTAGTGATTGAAGGAGCAGACGAGGACAAAGCCTTATCTGAAATTCAGGCACTATTTGCAGCAAAATTTTATGAGGCAGATTAATCGTGGCACGTCGACCGAACAGTTTAACTGAAGAAGATTTTGATTCTTTAGAGGGACGCGCAAGTAAGACCGAACAGAAAAAAGCAGTCCAGCGTATGGCTGCTTTAGGTGCGCAGCTTGCAGAGCTAAGCGCTAAACAAATTAAAAACCTACCCGTAGATGAGCGTTTGATTGACGCCTTGCTTGATGTGCAGGCAATTAGTTCACATGAAGCACGTCGTCGTCAATTTTCACGGATTGGTAAATTATTACGCAATGAAAATGAAACGGTGATTTTGTCTTATTTAACACCCAAACAAGGTCTTAAAAAGACAGCTCAATTACAGCGTTGGGTGGATCGAATTGTCAAAGATGGAGATCCGGCCATCAATGAATTTACCAAAACCTATAATGCGACAGAGCGTCATACCTTACGTCAACATTATCTTCGGGTACACCGAGATTTAAAGAATCAAGCACCTGAAGAAGAGGTGAATGCTTCTAAATTAAAGCTGTTTAACTATGTACAGCAAGTGGCGTTGATTTCTGACAATTAAGCAGCCCTGTAAAAAAGCGGTCTTTTTAGGCCGCTTTTTTATAGCTGTTTTGAGCCGATTGGTTTGACTTGGACATGCATGGTCTATAAGTGATCTATCTTAATATTACTATTCCAGCTTCTAAAACTGCATTGAGGATAAAAAACACGAAATTTCTGCAATTAATTTGTTAATGAATGTAAATTCTTTACAATTCTCAGTGGTTTTTTTGGCCTGTTTTTAGTCGGAATGCTGATATTTAAATATTTCGTACATTAGAATTGTTAAGATATTTTTAAAAATTAAAAATTAATTCTGAGCGTTATTAGATAAATGAAGCCTGATATAAAATTTATTTTTAATCATAAGGTCAAGCTATATAATTGAAAAATCATTAGCTTTTACTCTAAATAGGGTAAAAAGCGATGGTGGGTATTTTTAGTCAATAGTGTGTTACAGTAAATACAAATAAACATGCTTATTTTAGGTGAGATATATTAATTTCAAATACTTATGTAGGTTTTTTTCGAATAGTAAATTTTCAAGTTATTCTTAATTAATTAAATATCAGTGCTTTGCAGTTAAGAATGTATCTGGATAGAAACAGGTTAACAAATCCTTTAACCTATAGGTGAGTTTTCATCGTTGAGTAAATATAGAATCTTTGTTATTGATTGTATGAATTTGGTCGGCTGTGTTTTCTATATTCCATAAACATTCAGAGAGACAGACATGGAACTAAAACTGCTAGATGTCGGTCAGAATACGGAGCAATTAAGCTCGTGTCGTATATCTCTCATTTTAGGTGTCTATACCTCCAACAACCTATTAGACACCTTTTGTAAGATCGCCCGTAAAGTTTTAAACGTTAAAACCAGCATTATCGGCTTCCACACGGAACCGTATATCTGGTACAGCTGTCCGCGCGGTTTCCGGGCCTTGCACGCCCCGCAGGAAGTGAATCTGCCTACGTATCTGCAACAGGCAGATGTCATCGACCAGAATCATCCTGTTTATACAGAACTGTCAAATTATGTGAAAGATCTCGGTGTAGTGCATCAGAGATTAGTCGCCTTCAATTTAAAATCCAGTAGCGGTGTGTCTTTTGGACAGGTCGTTTTCTTTGATGATCAGACCGAACTGTTTGATCAGGACGATATTGCCACCATTAAACAATTTGCTGAAAGTTTAGTGATTCAAATTCAGCTCAATCAAGAACATACTGAGCTGAAAGAATTATACGAGCAGCAATGCGCACAAAATTTCAGTAAAACTAAATTTTTCCAGATTATTGCGCATGATCTGCGTGCACCGTTTCACGGCTTGCTTGGCTTTTCCGAAGTACTGGCACAGGAACGTGACACCCTGGATGAATCCAGTATTCAGAGTATTGCGGATTATTTATATGATAATGCACAATCGACCTATAACCTGCTGGAAAGCCTGCTGACTTGGGCGATGGCAGAGGGTGGACGCTTTGTTTATCATCCGATCAATTATGAATTGAAACAATCTAGCAAGATTGTGTGTAGCGTCCTGAAAAGTCTGGCCTTAAATAAAAAGATCGAACTGGTCGATAATATTCCTGAAGACATCAAGGTACATGCAGATATCAACATGATTACCTCTGTCTTGCAGAACCTGGTGTCGAATGCGCTTAAATTTACCCCGGTGAATCAAGGCGGTAAAGTGATTTTAGCTGCGGAGATGGAAGGCGAGCAGGTTAAAATTACCATTCAGGATACTGGCTTGGGCATGACCGAAGAACAGATGCAGAATCTGTTTAAATCGACTTTGGGTGTGAGTGTCAGAGGCACAGCTGAAGAGAAAGGGGCAGGTTTAGGCTTGGTACTCTGCAAACGTTTCATTGACCTGAACCATGGTCAAATTGCCGTGGACTCAAAAGAGGGTCGAGGTACGACCTTTACCGTGCATTTACCGATGGTCACCAATGATCATCAGGCGTTAGTGCTTGAAGATGTGCATGCTGAGCAATCTTAAAGAAGTAAATTTCAAACTAAAACATTCCCACTGAGACAAAACTCCTGCTATAACTAAGCAGAATGTTTCAGGGGAAGAGTTGAGTGATGAATGCGGCACAATTGCAGAAAACCTTAAGAGCCAGTCAATATGCCGAACAGGTATTGGCCAATCACCAGAGTTTACTGGAACAGGATTATGCAATTGACCAGTTTCAAGGCTCACTCAGTCGGGAATATATTGATCAGCTGGTGCAGCACTGCATCCTGAATATAAGCGATGAAGCAACGTGGATGCGCGCAATGCGTATTTTGCGGGCTCGTTTGATGTTTCGCTGGATCTGGCAGGATGCCAATCAACTCACCGATTTCATTACTCTCACCCAAGAGCTCTCCGATTTTGCCGATGCCTGCATCTGTGCGGCGAAAGATTTTGCCCGTATTCCAGTGGCTGCCAAGTATGGTCAGCCGATTGGCTATAACGGAAAAGTTCAGGATCTTATTGTCATTGCCATGGGGAAACTCGGCGCGCAAGAACTTAATCTTTCCAGTGATATCGACCTGATTTTTGCCTTCGATGAGCAGGGTGAAACCGATGGGCGTAAATGTATTGATGTGCAGCAGTTTTGCATCCTGTGGGGACAAAAGCTGATTCATTTGCTGGATCAGATTACGGCAGATGGTTTTGTATTTCGGGTGGATATGCGCCTGCGTCCCTGGGGCGATGGTTCAGCGCTAGCCATTAGCCATGCGGCCTTGGAAAAATATCTGAGCCAGCATGGACGTGAATGGGAACGTTATGCCTGGATTAAAGCGCGTATTGTCAATCCAAGCCCAAAAGGCGATGAGCTGCTGGAGATGACCCGCCCATTTGTATTCCGCAAGTACGTCGATTACAGCGCATTTGAAGCTATGCGCGAAATGAAAGCCATGATCGAGCGCGAAGTACAGCGCCGTAATATTGAAGATGATATCAAGCTCGGTGCCGGTGGCATTCGCGAAGTCGAATTTATCGTGCAGGTGTTTCAGTTGATTTATGGCGGGGCCAAACTTGAATTGCAGGATCGGCAGTGTCTGGTGAATCTAAATCATCTGGATGATGCCGAGTTGCTGGATGAACAGGCGGTGCAGGATCTGGAAGATGCCTATTTATTCCTGCGCCGGGTTGAACATGCGATTCAGGCACTGAATGATCAGCAAACGCAATCACTACCGACAGAGCCAGAGTTAAGGGCACGGATGACGGACACGCTTGGTTTTACTGATTGGGACAGCTTTATGGCATATCTCAATGAAAAACGTGGCAAGGTGATGTATCAGTTTGATCATTTAATCAAGGAAAATGGCCCTGACACCTTGGTTGAAAGTTTTTCACAGCTGGAAAAAAAACTGAAAGAAGTGTTGGATGAGAATGCGAAGAATCTCGTTTATGAGTTTTGGAATGGGCATGCCTTAAAAAAATTACCAGCAAAGGCCGTGCAACGTTTAAAAACCTTCTGGCCACATTTAATTGAAGCTGTTTTACAGTCAGATGATCCTCAGGTGGCGTTGGTGCGCTTGATGCCCCTAGTCGAATCGGTGATGCGCCGTACGGTATATCTGGTGATGTTAATTGAGAGTAAAGGTGCACTACAGCGTCTGGTCAAAATGGCTACGGTCAGTCCATGGATTTGCGAAGAACTGACTCATTATCCGGTACTGCTGGATGAGTTTCTGTCGATGGATTTTGAATTGCCAAAACGTCAAGATCTGGAAGACTCCTTACGTCAGCAACTGTTGCGAATTGAGATTGATCAGGTTGAAGACCAGATGCGGGTCTTGCGCCTATTTAAAAAATCCAATGTGCTGGCCGTTGCCGCCAGTGATGTGCTGGCAGAAAGCCCGCTGATGAAAGTTTCCGATGCATTGACCGATATTGCTGAAGTATCGGTCAATGCAGCCCTGCATCTAGCCTATCAGATTGTCGCAAAAAAACATGGTTTCCCACTGGATGCAGAAGGGCAGCGCTGTTCAGTTGAGCATACTGCTTTTGCCGTATTGGGTTATGGTAAAGTCGGTGGTATTGAACTGGGTTATGGCTCGGATCTGGATCTGGTCTTTATTCACTACATGGGTGAACAGGCCGATACAGATGGACTTAAGCCGATCAGTGGCTTTGAATTTGCCATGCGGGTTGCACAAAAGTTTATGTCACTGATGACCACGCAAACACTGGATGGACGCGTGTATGAAGTAGATACCCGCTTACGTCCATCGGGCGAAGCTGGGCTGTTGGTCACCAGTTTAAAAGCCTTTGAACAGTATCAGTTTAAAAGTGCCTGGTTATGGGAGCATCAGGCACTGGTGCGAGCCCGTCCGATTGCGGGTGAAATGAGCTTGCGGAAAAAGTTTGAAGTCTTGCGCCGGGATATTTTGATTCAGCCCCGTGATGAAAATTATGTACGGGCAGAAGTACTGAAAATGCGTCAGAAAATGAAGGAGCATCTGGGTTCTTCTAAAGAGCAGAAAAAAGATGGTATTTTTCATTTAAAACAAGATGCAGGTGGTATCGTAGACATCGAATTTATGGCACAGTATGCGGTGTTGGCCTGGAGTGGGACGAATAAAGATCTCGCCCATTTCTCCGACAATGTACGAATTCTTGAGGATGCCGCAAAATCAGGTTGCTTATCCAGCGACGATGCGACTGCTCTGATTCAAGCTTATCTCCGTGAACGCGCCGAGAGCCACCGCTTAGCCCTTGCAAATCAATCCATGCAAGTGTCTGCAAGCGACTGGCACGATACCCGAATGACCGTTTGCAAGTTATGGCAAAGACTGATTGATCCAAGTGCAGACTTTGCACTGGATAGTGAATAATTGTGAGAAATTGGAGTTTGTGGCATGAATTTGGCTGATCGTGATGGTTTCATTTGGCAAGATGGACAACTAGTTGACTGGCGTGAGGCAAAAACTCACGTATTAACACATACTTTGCATTACAGTATGGGTGTGTTTGAAGGTGTCCGAGCTTATGAAACCCCGAATGGCACGGCTATTTTCCGTCTTAAAGAACATACGAAGCGTTTACTGAATTCTGCAAAAATTTATCAAATGAAAGTTCCATTTGATCAAGCAGCATTAGAACAAGCTCAAATTGATGTTGTTCGTGAAAACAAATTAGCGTCTTGCTATTTACGTCCAATTATTTTTATTGGTTCTGAAAAACTCGGTATCGCTGCAACTGACAATACCATTCATGCCGTAGTTGCGGCATGGAGCTGGGGTGCTTACCTCGGTGAAGAAGCAATGGCGAAGGGTATTCGCGTAAAAACTTCTTCATTTACCCATCATCATCCGAACGTGACCATGTGTAAGGCCAAAGCATCAGGTAACTACACCTTGTCGATTCTTGCGCATCAGGAAGTGGCACATTCAGGTTATGATGAAGCGATGCTGCTCGACCCACAAGGCTATGTATGCCAAGGTTCTGGCGAAAACGTATTCCTGGTACGTGATGGTGTGATTCATACGCCTGATATCGCAGGTGGTGCGTTGGATGGGATTACTCGCCAAACGATTATTACCATTGCTAAAGACTTGGGTTATGACGTGATTGAGCGCCGTATTACCCGTGACGAATTCTACATCGCAGATGAAGCCTTCTTTACCGGGACTGCTGCGGAAGTCACGCCAATCCGTGAATATGATGACCGTCAAATTGGTGAGGGTGTACGTGGTCCAATCACCACTCAAATCCAGAAAGCTTATTTTGATGCAGTTCAGGGCAAAGACCCGAAATATGCACACTGGTTAACTTATGTGAAGTAATTAAGAATTTACTGATTGAAAAAACCTCTCATTTGAGAGGTTTTTTTTAACGGATGTACTTATTCGGCTGAACTTATGTCATCATATTCAGCATCAAGAAGATTTTAAGATGAGCTTAGGCATACGCAATGAGTAACATCGTTATTTGTATGAAATGGGGAACCAAATACGGTTCGGAATACGTCAATCGTTTATACAATATGGTTAAACGACATACGACAGTCGACTTTAAAATGGTCTGTCTGACGGATCGTACTGAAGGCATTGATCCTGCAGTGCAATGTTTCCCTATTCCACCTCTGGCATTGCCTGAAGGTGCGCCTGAGCGTGGCTGGAACAAGCTGTCCACTTTTGAGCCTGATCTGTATGGTTTGGAAGGCAATGCGTTATTTCTCGATCTTGACGTGGTGATAGTCGATAATATCGATGAGTTCTTTACCTATCCGGGCGACTTCCTGATTATTCATGACTGGAAACGGCCGTGGCGTATTACCGGTAACAGTTCGGTTTACCGGTTTAAACTGGGTGCTTTTCCCGGGCTTTTGCCTTATTTTCGTGAAAATTTTGATGAAATTCGTAAAAAATTCCGTAATGAGCAAGCCTATTTGTCTTGGTATGTAGACCGTGAAGGTAAACAGACATACTGGCCAGAAAGCTGGTGCAAGAGCTATAAATATCATTGCCTGCAAAAAATCCCGATGGCTTACTTTAAGCCACCTGTGAAGCCTGAAGGTGCTAAAATTATTGTATTCCATGGTGAAATTAATCCGCCAGATGCAGTGAATGGTGGTGGTGGGAAATGGTACCGTTATGTGTTGCCATCGCAGTGGATTAAGGATGCTTGGCAGTAAGTTATAGAGTTTATTCAACCTAATTGTTGATTAGAAGTATTATGGAAAAAATAGATTTTGTTATTGCGTGGGTCGATGGCAATGATGTAAAGCATCGACTTAAAAGGCAACAGTTTCAATCTACTAATATCGTAAAAGGTTCAGCAGAAGAAACTCGATTTGCTAGTAATGATGAAATCTATTTTTGCATTGCGTCTATTTTGAAATATGTGCCTTATTTAGGCACAATTTATATTGTTACCGATGATCAAAAACCTACATATCTTGATGAATTCATTGCTCAAGGCTTATGTCACATTGATCAAATTCAAGTAGTTGACCATACGACAATATTTAAAGGTTATGAGCAATATTTACCTACTTTTAATTCTTTAAGTATTGAAACCATGCTGTGGAATATTCCAGGGCTATCAAAGTACTTTATTTATTTGAATGATGATTTCTTTTTTAATGCCTCATCTGAATTAGATGATTTTTTAGTTGGTGATCAGATAAAAGTCTATGGACATTGGGAAAATAACTCCTTAATTAAAGCAAAATTTAATCTACGTAAAGGTCTTAATAAATATTTTGGTAAACCTTTACAGCCTAAATATACAATTGCTCAAATGCTTAGTGCTGAACTATGTGGATTCAATAAATATTATGAAATTCATCATCGTCCCCATATATTGGATCGTGATTTACTACAAAAGTATTTTCAGAAATACCCTACAACATTAGCTCAACAGATTAGGCATCGTTTTAGAAGTGCTTTTCAATTTTTACCAGTAGGGCTGAATAACCATTTAAAAATTCGAGAAGAAAAAACAATCTTGTGTAATGATATAAATATCGCTTACTTAAAAAATGAAGCTTCAGTATCTACATTTTTATCAGACCTGAATAATCCAGCTGTTAAATTCGGTTGTATTCAGAGTTTAGATCAATTTGATCCAAAAGAAGCAGAAAAGGTATCTTTTGCTTTAATTGCTAAATTTAAAAACTATTTACCTCTATCTATTCAGCATTAAGAGTTAATCATGAAAGTTGTAACTTATTTAATTAATTTAGACGGAAGTGATGAGCGTCTAGCTGCAGCGACTCAGCAACTACAAGAGATTGATTGGCCGTTCGAGCGTTTTGCAGCATACGATGGCAGAGGCAAAGCACTTTCTGAATTTGAACATTATGATGATGCCAGAACCAATCAAGCCATGGGACGTAGTCTTATGAACTCTGAATTGGGTTGTTATTTAAGTCATTATGGTTGTGCGGAAAAATTTTTAAGTACAGACGCAGATTATTTAGTGGTTCTAGAAGATGATATGAAAATATCACTTGAGTTTAAAGACACGATTAATCAAGTACTAGAATATTTAGATCATCATCAAGAGCTGGATTGGTATCTTATTAATATCGCAGCAAAAAAGAAGAAGTTTGCGAAAGATATTGTAGAAGTAAAAGGGCATCATGTATGGCATGCTTTTTATTTTCCAATTCGAGGCCTTGGACTTATTTGGTCTAGAAAAGGCGCAAAAGAATTTATACAGAAAGGTAGATCAATGGTGTTTCCAGTGGATATCTTTTTTCAAACTTGGTTAAGTCAAAATGGTAAAGGTTTAGGCATTTGGCCAGCTTTAGTAAAGCCTGCTGCTGTAGATAGTGATATTTTAGGTACAGTAGCAACACAGGGTATTTCTCGAAAAATGCTTGAAAATCGTAGTAAATCATATGGCTTTAAAAAGCAGAAGCGTATGTGGCGTGATCGTTATCATGCACTAAAATATCTACTAAATTCTTAAAATTCATGGAATATCTTAATAATTGAATATTTATCATTAAAGGAATAAATCAATGAGCATGTTGGAAATAATTTAGATGAAAATATTTAAAAAAACTTATTATATGCTTAAGTTTTATATCATGTATTTTTACAAGATTAGAGGCACGAATTTAAAAATTCATAATTATGCAAATATGATTACGCTTAATCCAAAGCCAGAAGAAGTTAAAATACCTAAGCTGATTTGGCTGTATTGGGAGGGGGATGTACCATTATTTGTGGAAAAATGCATAGAAAATATAAAGCTAATAAATGCAAATTATGAGGTTCATTTTTTAACACCAACAACTGTTGATCAATTTATACAGATAGATTTTGATTCTTTAAATATTCATCTACCTCAGCATAAAGCTGATTTAATCAGATTTAAATTACTTCATGTTTATGGAGGAATCTGGTTAGATGCAAGTATTATCGTTTATGAAAATTTAGATTGGATTCAAGAGTTGGTTTCTCAAAATCAGACCGAAAGTTTTGCCTATTATCGTAAAAAAAACACTACCAATATTGATTCTCCAGTCATCGAGAATTGGCTTTTAGCAACGACTCCTAACAATAGGTTTTTTAAAGATTGGTTTGATGAGTTGGTGAACGCCATGCAGGTTGGCCCTAAAACATATATCAATGAAATTAAACGTACTGTGCCAAATTATGAGAGAATATTTCAAAAGATTAGTAATTTAGAGTACCTGATTTCCTATGTGGTGTGTCAGGTGATTATGCTGAAAGCATTGCCTAGTATTACTT
>NZ_JBAPXX010000119.1:0-13475 GCF_049284435.1 Acinetobacter sp.
CCGGATTGGCTTTCGGATGTTCCACACCCATCACGTGACGTGCGAAGATGCCTGCCTGCAGGTTGGCATTTTCCCAGGTTTCAACGCGGCGGTGATTGCCACAGTCACGTAACTGAGTCGCAACATCGCCTGCTGCATAAATGTCAGCATTCGAGGTTTGGCAATGTTCATTGACTTTAATCGCAACATCAACGTCCAAACCTGCATCTACAGCAAGCTGTGCATTTGGCACGATCCCGATTCCGTAAACTACAGCATCGGCACGCAGCTCTTCACCGCCTTCAAGCGTTACCACGACTTCTTCACCGTCTAAACGGCAATCTGCAATCTTGGTTTCAAGACGCAAATCGACCTGGTTTTGACGATGCTGTTCCAGCAGGAATTCGCTCAGGATTTGTGGTGAACAACGGCCCATGACCATCGGACCCATTTCGATCACAGTGACCTGACAGTCTTTGTAACGTGCAGATGATGCAAGCTCAAGACCAATCACGCCACCACCGATCAGGATGATACGGCGACCGGCTTGAAGCACAGGTATCAACGCTTTTGAATCTTCCAGGTTACGCAGGGTATAGACGTGTTTACCCAAAGCATCAAAATTAGGCAAACGGCGCGCTGCACCACCTGTTGCAAGCAAGAGTTTGTCGTAAGCAACAACATCACCGTTGAGGAGTTCAACCGTTTTCGCTTCGGCATTGATTTTTGCAACGCCATTCCCGCGAATCGTTTCCACCCCTAAATCTGCCAGTTTCTGTTCTGACAAGATTTCGATCTTGGTGTCTTCAGGTTTTAGAATCACATCTTTAGACAACGGTGGACGCTCATAAGGAAGATGGCTTTCATCACCAATTAAGGTAATTTTGCCTTCATACTTGTTGCCACGAAGTTCTAAAATTGCGCTCGCACCTGCCTGGCCAGCACCCACGATCACGATGTTGTTTACGTTGCTCATTTTCTTAACCTTTTAACTCTGCAGATACGATACCGAAGCCGGCAATCCATTCGCTGATGTCTTCATAGCAATGCGTGGTCATTTCATACTCACCCATTTCGCTTAAGGCAGCGAAGGCAGCCATCCAAGAACGGACTTCCTGACCACCACGACCACCATCACGGCGGATTTCAGCTTCAGTCATCGCTTCTAATATTGCAAAATCAGCGTTCTTGAAGGTTTCCAGCAGGGCAATATCCCATTCAGCATTCAAAGGTACGGCAACTGACGTATCCCCTGCTGCCAGCTTTTGACCCACTGCAATAATTTTGGATTGACGTGCATGACGTGCTTCAGGCGTTGGATAACGACCTGCAATCAGGAACTCTTCCACTTCAGGTGGTACAGCACCCATTTGTGGTGTAGGTGGATCATGTGACAGACCACCAGTACCTAAAACAAGCACACGCTCATTTTCAAGGTTTAAAGACTTGATGTATTGACCCACAGCACGGCCCAAAGCGATGGTACGCTTGGTGGTTGGCATCGGTGCTGCAGCGCCATTAATAAAAATTGGAATCGTTGGATAACGGTCAAGTTTGCCTTCACACAGGAAATGTAAGGGCTGAGTCACGCCATGGTCGGCCTGCATACGGTATGAGTAGGCAACATCTACGCCTTCATCCAGTACACGTCGAACCAGATCTAATGCTTTGTCTTCAGGTACATCAATATGGTCATTGTCTTTACCATAATCCCAGTCACCTGCGGCTTTGGCACGGATACCCACGCAGAAACTTGGCATCAAGTCATAGAAGAAACCATTAAAATGGTCAGGACCAAAAGTAATGATCAGGGTTGGGTCGTAAGCTTTTACTTCAGCAGAGAGTTTTTCAAAAGCAGCACGAACTTTTTGCTCTTTTGATTGATCTTGAGGTGAAGCAAATTCCATTAAAGGACTGTGCGATGCACAAATAAGTTTAACGGCCATGAGAGACTCCTAGAAGGAAGGCAGCCCTGAGAGAGGAGGCTGCCGGTAAGTCCATTTGAATGAGACTAGATGTTTATTCGTCAAAGAAACCTGCACGTGGCTGACGTAGGCCACGAATACCCAGACCGCATTCTGCATTAATCAGAACACCAGTCAAAGGACGGTTGTTTTGACGAGATGCCAAGAGCACGTATGAACCGGTCATGTCTTCCGGTTCAGGCAAGAAATTCAGTGGCATGCCACGTGCAATTTTCTCAGGATCACGCGCATCGAGCAGGCCCACATTTTCCTGACCGAGCGACGCCGCGCCTTTGATATTCACATTCATACCTGACGGTGCAACAGCGTTCACTCGTACTTTAGGCGCAAGCTCGTAGGCCAGTTCTTTCATAATGCCCACTCCTGCATGCTTAGATGCAGTATATACAGGGCCTCCGCCAGCGGAGTACAGTGCTGAATTAGACAAAGTAAATATGATAGAACCTTCAGAAGCGATCAATGCATCGAGAGCAGCTTTGGCACCAAGAATTAAAGACTTGGTGTTAATACCCATGATTTCGTCGAACGCTTTTTCAAGCTGTTCACCTGAAGTATTGACGATATCGGCATAGTGATCCCAAATACCGGCATTACCAACGAAGCAATCGAGTTTGCCATAATGCTCCACAGTTGCTTGAACTGCACGAACGTTATCTGCATAGCTGGCCACATCACCTGCGATCGCAAGCACGCGGTCACCGAAATGTTCTTTCAGCGCATCAACTTTTGACTGTGAACGTTGAAGAACGGCAACTTGTGCGCCTTCTTCAAGGAAACGCTCGACCAGTGCCCAGCCTAAACCTGAACCACCACCAGTGATGAGTGCAACTTCGTCTTGTAGCCAACCCATGCTTACTCTCCTGCCATCTCTACGTATAAAGCGCCATCTTCAACAATCACTGGGAATGTTTGAATTGGATCTGTTGCTGGTAAGCAAAGTGCTTGACCAGTTTTTAAACAGAAACGCGCTGCATGAAGTGGGCACTCTACAGTACCGTCATCTTCAAGGTAGCCTTCAGACATAGACGCGTTACCGTGTGAACAACGGTCGTTCATTGCGAAGAACTCACCACCGTTGTTGAATACTGCAAGCGCATCGATACCGTTTACGCCACAATCTACTTTTAACGCTTCGCCTTCGTCTAATTCGTCAACTTGGCATACAAAAATCTTATTCATTAGAAGAACACACTCAGGTTATGTGAACTGTAAGTAACTTGGTCAAGCGTGATCTTACGGTTGAAGATTTGGAAGTCTAAGCCACCTTCAACTTTACGGATCTTGTCATGACGTTTACCGCAGTAAATGACAATGTCTTTCTCTTTTTGCGTACGATATAGCAAATAGGTTACGTATACGTCGTATTCGCCTTCAACTTCAGTTGGCTCTACGATCACGTTGCTCACCATGTGGGTGGTACGTGATGGAGGCTCTTCAGCCCAAGCCATACCGGTTTCCAGACGCGCTACACGACGCTCTAAAAGGTCTTTCGAATCGTTGAACACCCAGGTCGTCGGTGGTTCAACTGAACGACGACGGTCACGGGTTTGTGCGTTTGGTGTGGTACGTAGCGTGTAAGAAATATCTTCAGCTAAGGTATCTAACCACTCGCGGAATTTCCAATCGTCAAGCAGCTTTGCTTCACGGTAAAGGAACTGACTAATTTGGTGATGAAGTTCTAAGCTGATTTGACTCATTTCATAAGCTCCTTCTCATATTCGTCAGCTGCTTTTTCCACGTCTTCCCATTTCTCATGGATCAATAAATCTGCCCAGCGGCGGTACATACCACGTGCTGCAGTTTCAGAGAAAATGTAGTTGGTGATCCCCGGGATACCATCTTCACGTACTTTTTCGTTGCCTTTACCCATTTCCATAATGAGTTTGTTTTGACGCGCTTTATAACCACGTAAAACTTTTTGGATCTCGATCCAGTTTTCAGAGTCATCTTGCTCTAGGAAACCGGCTGGACCAAAGGCACGCGTTGCAGAACGTTCAAACGCTTCTTTCACTTCTTGAGACGCTTCAGCATCAGCAATACAGAATGCCCACACTTCAGTTTTGTTTGGACCACGTGGGTGCCATACGCGAAGTGTTGCAGTACCGTTCAACCAAGACAAAGTTGGGAACATAGTGTTGTGACCTGCAAGACGCAGTGCACGAGTTTCGCCTAGGCGCTCTTTAACTTCGTCGTAAGTTTCGCGGAAGTAGTTGGCAACTTCACCGTCAACCCATACGTTTGCGTCTGGTTTCTCTGTGAAGAAGAAGCCTGAACCGTGACCACGTGAACCGTATTGGATCGCGTCTTTGGCAGTTTCCCAAACTGGACGAGCAGTTTGTGCAGCACCTAATTTCTTAGATGATTCGTCGTCTGGTTTTGCACCAAGCACCTGAATTGCAGATGCATGAGAGAACAATGCGTGGTATTGGTCAGATGCGAATTGTTCAGCCGCAAATTTCCAGTTACACTCGATTTCCCACTTGTGGACACCACCAATAATTTCAGTACCACCTGGACGACGGTCAACAACGCCATCTAAGTACCAAGCAATATCGCCCATGTATTCTTCTAGGTCAGGTGTGGTTTCATCCCAACAAGCGAATACCAAGCCTTTGTAAGACTTCACACGATTCACTTCAACCAGACCCCATTGCTCTTTACATGCACCATGTGGGTAAGCACGATCTTCAAGCGGGATATCTTTTAAAGAACCGTCAATGCCGTATGACCAGCCATGGTACGGGCAAGTAAATGCACGGGTATTACCACAGTCAGCGAAGCTTACACGCATAGAGCGGTGACGACACTGGTTTAAAAATGCTTTGATTGAGCCATCTTTTTGACGTGCCACAATGATCGGATCTTCACCCATGTAGGTGTTGAAGAAATCACCAGCCTTAGGAATTTGGCTTTCATGGCAAAGGAATAACCAAGTACGACCGAAAACACGTTCGAGTTCTAATTCGTAAATGTCAGGATCTGTATAAATAGATGGCGTAATACGTCCATTTTGTGCATCGACTAAAGCATCGATTTCGCGCACATCAATTTTTCCACTCATGAAAAGCTCTCCTGTGACCTATCTTTGGCACAAAGTAATAGACTCAACTTTTCAACGATGATGGATTTGACAGCGTTTTTCGGGAAATATTTTTTTTGTTTCAATTAAGAGCTTAAAGCAATTATTAAGCACGTGAATTTTTATATTAAAACATCTATTAATCCCGCCAGAGCATTTAGTTTATGAATGGGAAAATAATCTTCACGACATAGTTGTTTATAGATTATACTTTGAGGAAATTATAGTAAGACATTTTTTGGATTACTCTTTGGGTTGATGACATGGAATTACGACACCTTCGCTACTTTATCACCGTTGCTGAAGAGCTCAATTTTAGTAAGGCAGCACTTAAACTTTATACGGCTCAACCCTCACTTAGCCAGCAAATCAAAGACCTGGAAGAAGATGTCGGGGTAAAGCTACTCAACCGAACCAAACGTAAAGTAGAGCTGACCGAAGAAGGTGCCGTATTCCTGGAACAGGCCCGTCTCACCCTGGCACAGGCGGACAAAGCGGTTGCCATGGCACGTCAGGTGTCACAGGCCAAGCAGCAAATGCTCCGCATCGGTTTTGTACCAGTGGCCGAGATGAAAATCTTCCCGTATATCTTGCCAAATTTACGTGTACAGAACCCGGATTTAAAAATTGAACTGCTCAGCCTGAACAACAATGAGCAAATGCGTTTGTTAAAAAAAGGCGATCTGGATCTGACCTTTACCCGTCATAATTTCAATAGTGATGAAATTGAAAGCCAGTTCGTGATTCGTGAACCGCTGATTTTTCTCCTGCCTAAAGATCACCCTTTAGCAAAATACGAAAGAATTCCTATTAAAGCATTGAATGGTATTGATTTTATTATTCCATCAGCAGAGCAGTCATTGACCCTGAACCAGGCGATTCTGGACTTTGCCAAAGCCAATGGCATTGAATTCAATATTGTGCAAAAGGCCGATAATATTTTATTTAATATCAACTCGATTGGAATGGGCTTGGGCTGTACCATTTTGCCTGGCTATATTGCACCGCTGACTATGGACAATACCGTGATTCGTCCGCTGGACGTGGAGTTGCCATATTTAGACCTGTATGTCAGCTACCATAAAAACAACAAATCCTATGCCGTCAGCAAATTTCTTGAACTTTTGACCCGTGTGTTCTATCTGGATATTAACCGTAGCGAACAAAATTAGTCCTATTTCTTCCCTGCATTAGGCATATGCCATTCAACTTTTGATAGGCATGTGCTTTTTTTTTATTATTTTATGCTTAAGAATTCGTTTTTAATTCAATTTTGTGATAAAGAATCTATTTCTAGTGCTTAAATTTGTTACTTGACCTCGACCAAAATTGTGTATTTTTAGCTCTAAATGCGCTGCATTTACCACTTAAGTCTAATAAATTTTCATTCGGATTTTTCTCAGTTTAAATAGCTCAAACCTATAAAAATTATTAGATTTTTAGATTTATTCAAATAAATGAGAATTAAACTCATTTAGATGCGCTACCTCAAATATTTTCGATATAAAAAAGGATGACCGAAGCCATCCTTTTTTAAAACTACATCGAGCTTATTTTACGCCGTGTACAGTCAGGTAGTTTTTGATCACAGTGTTGAACTCCTCTGCTTTTTCAACTTGAGACCAGTGACCGCATTGGCTGAAGATATGTGCATCAGCATTTGGCACGATGTTCAGGATGTCCCAAGTACGAGAAACTGGAATCACCACGTCCTGCGTACCATGAATCAGTAATACAGGCACAGTAATGTCTTTCATTTTTTCGAAGTCTAATGGGAATTCGAAACGGTCACGGTCACGTGCACCAACCACATCCATTAAACGATTTGATGCATAGTCATTTGCAGCAGAAGCAAAACGTACTTTTACCAGTTCATCAGTAATCAGGTCTTTGTTCACGACAAACATAGAAAGAGTTTTCTTGATCCCTTCTTCTGTAAGAACTGGGTTTGCGTGAGCTTTGAGTGCAGCAGTCTGTTTCGCACCGCCCGTACCCATAGACACGATACCCAAAATGCGATCTGGATAATCCAATGCCATCTGGAATGCTAACCAGCCACCCAGAGAGTTACCGACCAACCAGGTTTTTTCGATACCCAAAGCGTCTAGCGTACGGATCGCATGATCTACCCAGGCACGGATACCATATTCAGTACCCGGCGCAACGACTGTTTGGCCATAACCAATGGTATCAATCGCGATACAACGTGCCTGCTCACCAATTTGTGGCAGGTTTAACCACCAGTTTGCCGCGGCCGATACACCTGTACCTGAACCGTGTAAAAATAGAATAGGCGTACCTTCACCAATTTCGTGGTAATGGGTCAACTCGCCTTCAGCGGTTTCAATCCATTTGTCTTCTAAGCCAAAGAATGGATCTGTTTGATAGTCAGGGATTTGAACAGTGCTCATATTGCTTCCTCTTACAGTCTTTCGCTTGCGTGTCCCTCTATTTTCAAGAATTCGACGTCAAGTTGACTCATTAAAATGACTTGTGTACACCCTTATATTAACCGCTCAGCCGTAGCAAACTGATACAAAATTACGATTGCACCCTACAAAATAGATATAATTTAAGTGTTTGTTTTATCTATTAATTTAAAATAAAACCCTACTCAATCTAAGCCTTTAATGAAACAATGGAACGCTTAAAGCAAAAAGCAGCCAGAAGACTGACTGCTTTTAAAATATACGAGTATTAGAATTTATGGGTATAAGTGGTGGCGACACGGTATTCTTGCAGGTCTGGTTTTGCTGGATTGGCAAAATTCACATCAATATACATCGCCTGTACACCCAAACCTTTTAATTTACCTTCTGGCACAGTGTAGTTCACGATGGCATTCACTTCATCCGTATTGAAGTTTTGATCACCTGATTTAGCATCATAACCTTTGAAATACACGGCAGTTGCGTTTAGCCCTTTTGCACCCATTTCAGAAAAATCATAGCCATAAGAAACACTCCATGACTTTTCTTCTGGCGCGGTAAAGGTTGCTACCCCCCAGTTCGCCAGATAAGGCTGTGGCACCCAACCACCCAATGTCGGGAATGGGCTATCACCAAACATTTGCTGGTAACCCACACCTACAGTATGTGCACCATGATTCACTTTTGCAGCGACAGATACAGCCTGGTTATCAATCTCACCATACAGCTTGTCACCTGACTCCGAGTTATCGAAGTAACGGATATGGCTATCTAATCTGGTTTTTTCACCGAGCGCAGTTTTGTAATTGACACCCAGATAATGCTGCTGGTAAATGTCTTGAACATCGGCATACCAGTAACTAGCACCTACTTCTTTCGTCAGTTGGTGATCTATACCCGCAATCCACATGCCATCAGCTTCAGCACCCGTATCATAGAAACTTGGTGGAGCAAATTTAGTTAAATCACGGAACTGGTTGTCATAACGGTTATTAATGCCATCAATATACGCAAGAGTTAACTTGGTATCTTTAAGGTCTTTAGACTCTAACCAGACACCACTATAAGTCGTCAATAACTGACGGGATGGATCGAATACCAAGACTGGAGATACCGGCAATAACTCGCCGACTTTCAGTTCAGTTTGTGACACTTTGGCTTTTAAAGTCGCGCCAACTTTACCGAAATGGTCTTTTGATTCTTTGCCATCATGCGGTAAAACCCAATCCGGATTTTTATCACGGCCATTGAGTTTGACGGCATGTTGCACCAGTACATCAACACCAACCTGCACACCACCACCGATATCGTGATAACCCGACTTGGCATCCAGAGTCACGCCTTGTGACCAAGAACCCCAGTTACGTGATGAATAGTCATCTTGATACTGACGGTCTAGATAAAAGTTTTTAAATTTGAGTTGAACATTGCTGTCGTCAATAAAGTCTGCATTCGTTGCAGTTGTCCCTAAAGTTGCTGTCGCAGCAAGCATTGCAATCCATAAATTGTGACGACGCATGATGAGTTCCCCATTCAGCTGATAAAATCCATGCCGCCATCATGCGCAAGTCGGTTTAAATAAAAAATCCGACCACAGTATTAAACTTTTACTCTTTTAGCTCTCCATATTCCAAACCCAGATTTAAGCGCTCAATCTCTTAGATTTTAAACCGATTAAAGAAAATAAAAATTTGACCAGATATTTAATTTAATTTTTTGTTTCCTCTATTAATAAGAGCAATTTTTTTAAAAACTTTAAGATAATATTTTTTATTTATCGTTTTTATGTTTAAGGAAAAAATTAAACTAAAATAATCTTCACATAGTACTATAATTAAAATATCTGAGATCAGAGTTTTAATATATTATTAAATCTACTTCATAATAAAAAAGCATCCACTTTGGATGCTTTTTTATTAGCCTTATTTTAATACTACGGTATTAAAAATTAAGCTTGTAACTCACGCGCTTTAGACATGGTCAATGCCAAGTCTTCAATCATGTCTTCCTGACCACCTACCGTACCACGGCGACCAAGTTCCATCAGGATTTCACGCGCAGATACGCCATATTTCGCTTCAGCACGTTTCGCGAACAATAGGAATGACGAGTAAACCCCTGCATAACCTAAAGTTGCCGCATCACGGTCTGCACGAATTGGATTGTGCATCATTGGAATCACTAGATCTTCAGCAACGTCTTGTACTTTAAACAAGTCAACGCCAGTGTCCATACCCATACGGTTTGCCACAGCGATAAACAGCTCAAGTGGTGTGTTACCCGCACCAGCCCCCAAACCTGCAGATGCCAAATCGACACGTACCGCACCTGCTTGAACCGCAGCAACAGTATTCGATACACCCATACCTAAGTTGTGGTGACCGTGGAAACCAAGCTCAATGCTTGGGTCCAAGTGTTGACGTAAATGACCTACACGGTCGATCACATCCTGCGGAAGCATATAACCTGCTGAGTCTGTCACGTAAATACAGTTTGCACCGTAAGACACCATCTTGTTTGCTTCTTCAAGCAATTTTTCAGGTGTTGCCATGTGAGCAAGCATTAAGAAACCGACGGTGTCCATTTCTAGTTTACGTGCAGCGGTGATGTGCTGTTCAGAACAATCCGCTTCAGTACAATGCGTCGCCACACGAATGGTAGAAACACCAATTTCATGTGCCATTTTCAAATGGTCAACCGTACCGATACCCGGAAGAAGAAGTGCAGATACTTTTGCATTCTTCATACGTGGCACAACAGCAGACAAATATTCTTCATCTGTTGCAGCAGCAAAACCGTAGTTCACTGATGAACCGCCCAGGCCGTCACCGTGAGTAACTTCAATTAAAGGTACGCCGGCATCATCAAGTGCGGTTGAAATCGCAATCATCTGCTCAACAGTAGTTTGATGGCGCTGCGGGTGCATACCATCACGTAAAGTCATATCATGAACAATAATCTTAGACATTTTGGTATTCCTTTAAGCTTCGGCGGTGTTGAACACGTGTTCTGCAAACATTTCTGCAGTACGTGCAGCTGCTGCAGTCATAATATCCAGGTTGCCTGCGTATTTCGGCAGGAAGTCACCCAGACCTTCAACTTCCAAGTAAATTGATACGCGGTTGCCATCAAATACCGGACCATTCACCAGTTTGTAACCTGGTACGTATTTTTGAACTTCCTTGATCATGGCATGTACAGATTCAGTGATCGCTGCCTGATCCGGCTCGCTTTCAACCAAGCAATGTACTGTGTCACGCATCATTAAAGGTGGCTCAGCCGGGTTAATAATGATGATCGCTTTACCTTGTTTCGCGCCACCCACTTTCTCAATTGCACCCGCAGTGGTACGTGTGAATTCGTCGATATTTTTACGCGTACCCGGACCTACAGATTTTGTCGATACAGTCGCAATGATTTCACCGTATTCAACAGGTTGAACGCGAGAAACCGCAGCTACCATTGGAATCGTTGCCTGACCACCACATGTCACCATATTCACGTTTGGCACTTCG
Organism: Acinetobacter sp.; assembly: GCF_049284435.1. Classification (GTDB taxonomy): domain Bacteria; phylum Pseudomonadota; class Gammaproteobacteria; order Pseudomonadales; family Moraxellaceae; genus Acinetobacter. Next base: position 10,988 of record NZ_JBAPXX010000119.1, read on the forward strand.
CCCGCTTGTAGCAATGCTTCAAGATTAACTGGTGGTACACAAAATGGACCAATCGCAGCAGGCGTCAAGTCGATCATTAACATGCCGAGTTCATTCAGCTTGCGGCTGTTTTCAGCATGGACATAGGCAGAAGTTGCGTCGAATGCAATTTTGATGTCATCTTCAAGAATATGAGGAAGCAGACCATCGACACCTTCAGCTGTGGTTTTTAAGCCCATTTTTGCCGCGCGCGCAAGACCTTCAGAAGTCGGGTCAATCCCCACCATCCACACTGGTTCCAACCATTCGCTACGTTGTAATTTATAAAGCAAATCAGTACCGATATTCCCTGGACCGATCATTGCACATTTAATCTTTTTCATGAATGTACTCTCTTGGAATCTTGATTATTCAGCAGCAAATGCAGCGGTTACTGAACCGAAGCCTTCAATTTCAACTTTGAATTCATCACCTGGTTGCGCCACAACCATTGGACCAAGCGCACCCGTCAATACGATGTCGCCTTTTAACAATGGACGACCACGGCGTACCATTTCATCTGCCAGCCAAACAGCAGCATTCAATGGGTTTGCCAGACATGCTTTACCCACGCCTTGAGAAACGATTTCCTCACCGCGCGTCATCACCATCTTGCAGTTCACCAGATCAAGATTTTCTAATTTAACCGGCTGAGAACCCAAGACAAATGCAGCAGAAGATGCGTTATCCGCTACAGTATCAATCAGGCTAATTTTCCAGTTTTCGATACGGCTATCGACCACTTCAATTGCAGGCAATGCATAATCAGTTGCGCTGATAATATCTGCATACGTGTGTTTTTCTTTGGTTAAATCCTGGTTAATCACCAATGCGATTTCCGCTTCAACTTTCGGCTGAATCAGAAGGCCGGCTGGAAATGCTTCACCATCGCCATAAGCCATGTCGGCAAATAACATACCGAAATCCGGCTGATCTACACCCAGTTGCGCTTGAACGACTTTAGACGTCAAACCGATTTTACGACCCACCAGACGGCGGCCTTCAGACAAAGCACGCTCGGTATTCACTTCCTGAACGGCATAGGCGATATCTACGTCAGCACTTTCACAGCCAAGTTCTGGGCGAATCGGTGCAATCGCAGTTTGTGATAATTCAGCGCTACGAAGTGCTTGTGCAACTGATTCAACAACAGCAGAATTCGACATCAATGTTTCCTTAAACTGCAAAAATTAGGCTTATGCCGGGATCTAAGAGGGACAGAAAATATGGACATGATCAGGCTGATCATCCGCATGGACTGCCTTTCTCAGAGAGAGCATAGGAATAAACAGTTTTAGAATGGGAAAAATCCGGCGTTTGTGCCAATAGTTATTTTATTTTTTGCTATAGCTATTATCTATAAGGGGTATTTATAAAAATCAATATAAAACAATTATTTATAATTTAAAACACATCGTTATTTAGCAGAATAACTGCAATAATATGACCGAATAAAATCAGTACAATTACGACTTTAGACTAAAAGATAAGAACCAGCGCTTAAATCTGCAGCGCTCCCCAGCCAATTTAAACCGGGGAAATACTTGTTTTTCATTGCAACCAAGATAATGGATTAAACTGCTTGTTTCCATTGGACTTTAGCCAACAATGCGGTATGCAAAGCAGCCACATCATCCACGATACAGACTGGATTAAATTGAGCCAAAAGTTCAGGCTCATGCACGCCATAACTTACCCCAACACTTGGCATGGCAATATTTTTCGCCATTTCCAGATCATAAGAAGTATCACCCACCATAATCGCATGTTCAGCCTGCACACCGGTTTCCGCCAGAATTTCTTCTAACATTAATGGATGAGGCTTAGAACGGGTTTCACTGGCAGCACGCGTAGTCACAAACAGCTCCTCACTATTCGTCTGTTTTAATACACGATCCAGACCTTTACGGCTTTTCCCTGTGGCTACTGCCAGCTTCACGCCTTGCTGGTGTAAATCTGCGAGCATGTGAGCTACACCTTCAAACCAGGAATCTCCTGATGAGTTGGCAACATAATGATCGGAATAAGCCTGCAAAATATCTGTATGTAATTCTGGTACTGTCGGGAATAAACGCTGTGCGACTTCTGGCAAACCTAGGCCAATAATGCTTTTGGCGTCTTCATCAGTTAACGGTTGCTGAAATTGCTGTGCGGCAAACTGCAAACTCGCCACGATTTGACCCACTGAATCAAATAAAGTGCCATCCCAATCGAAAATGACCAGTTTTACAGGTGAGTTCATAAAAGGTTTCCTAAATTTGATGCAGTCTTGAAGCCCTCTCCTACAAGGAGAGGATTAGGGAGAGGTCTAATGCCTAGAATCTCCCCTAGCCCCTCTTTAAGAACATAGGTATCTACACATCTTTAGGTACTTAATGCAATTGTTGCGATTTCATTCAGTTCATCTATTGAATATTCCGAGAGCAGTTGAAGAGTGTTCAGTAAAATCGAAAGTCCTGCCAATATTGCA
>NZ_JBAPXX010000120.1:0-1978 GCF_049284435.1 Acinetobacter sp.
CCATATGAGAGCAGAAAGAATCTGCCCATTTAAATACGTGTCCGGATTTAATATCATAACCATGATCTTCGCTTTGCAGTACAATCCAGTCTTTGCCTTCTACCCGAGTGATCATCCATAAATCAAATCCAAAGCGTTTATGGAGAAATTGTAAAATAGCTTGGCCTGCTTCTTCAAAGTTTTTAAAGTTTATAGCATTCATCTAATCAACCTATGATCGTGATTCGAAATTAATTTATTTATATGATTTAATTTGAAATATTATATAATCCATATTCAAAATAAAATCGTAGACATAAGCGGATGAAGTACATTGATCACGTTAAAAAGTTCATCTTTAATATACCGTAAACTTAAAAAAATATTAATAGCCCTACAAAAATATATATAGATATAAGAGAACTTGATTATTTATTTTCTATAATAAATCTCTTTCATGAATTACTTTTTGATCAGTTCTATATTATAAATTCCAGCAATTAAATTAAATCTCAAACCGAGGATTTTATTTCTATTTCGATAACATTCAGCAAGGATTTTGAAGGTTTTCAGGCTGCCAAATACATGTTCAATGCCTATTCTGCTTTTATTAATTCCTTGATTATAAATTTTTAGGTCAGGATCCAATTTACAGCGTTTTTGGCTTTTAACGGCAATAGACTGTTGGAATAAAAGTATAAATTCCCTGATAGCCTTTATTCGCCAATTTTTATAGAATTCCTTGTAGTTATCAAAAGCCAGACTATAGCTGAGGCCGGACTGCTTTGTAAGCGCTCCAAAACACCCGATATCGTTTTAGTTGAGTGCCGTTCATAGAATAATAGTTAAAAAGATCTGCAAAGTGTTATATGTGGGCTACACGTGGATAGCATGGAATAAAAAAAATACAGAGCAGCCCAAAAAATCACAAATTCTTCATGTTCCTTTTTATAAGATGACATCAGTCAGTTTGACCTGATCAGGAAATATGGATAGATATTCGTTTGAACTCAATCAATCAACTTTCTATATTTTTAAACAAATTAAAGGAATAAGGGACATATTGTGCGTAGTGTAATTGAATATGTAGGAGCGGATCTGTCACGGATTATTGAAATGGCTTGGGAGGATAGAACACCTTTTGAAGCAATTCAGCGTGAGTTTGGTTTGAATGAATCTGCAGTGATTCGCTTAATGCGTCAGAACATGAAACCAAGTAGTTTTAAATTATGGCGTGAACGAGTGGCAGGGCGTAAAACTAAACATTTGCAGCTGCGTTCACCTGATGTGATTCGGGCCTATTGTTCGCGGCAGTACAAACGTTTCTAGCCGCTTCACTCTATGATAGGCACTGTTTGGCTTGACGTTTGCATCTTTCGGAACAATATCTGACCTCATCCCAGCAGCGTTGCCATTTCTTACGCCAGCTAAAGGGACGTAGGCAGTGAGCACAGGTTTTTTCCGGTAAATGTTGTTTTTTCATGCTGCTATAACTCATTAACCTGACTGAGTAACTGTTGGGCATGTACAATGATCTGATCTTTGTCCTGCAGTTTATCCAGCTGTCGATAAATCATGCCCATGCGTGGATTAGAGCGGAAGATTTCCTCATGCCTGATCATGAAATACCAATACAGGCTGTTAAAAGGACAACTATCAGCTTCAGTCCTTGTTTTAACATTGTAAGGACAGTGCTTACAGTAATTGGACATTTTTTGAATGTAATTTCCAGAAGCCGCATAGGGCTTACTCGCCAGTAAACCGCCATCAGCATGCATCACCATGCCCAGGGTGTTTGGAAGTTCCACCCATTCATAAGCATCAGCATAGACTGCCAGATACCATTCACTGATCTGCTGAGGATCCACACCGCTTAACAGGGCAAAGTTACCGGTAATCATCAGACGCTGGATATGATGGGCATAGGCATGTTCAAAAGTATTGCGAAAGCATTCTGCCATGCAGGTCATTTGAGTTCGACCTGTCCAGTAAAATTGTG
>NZ_JBAPXX010000121.1:0-22923 GCF_049284435.1 Acinetobacter sp.
GGCAGGACTTTCGATTTTACTGAACACTCTTCAACTGCTCTCGGAATATTCAATAGATGAACTGAATGAAATCGCAACAATTGCATTAAGTACCTAAAGATGTGTAGATACCTATGCCTAAAAGGAGGGAGTTCTCATCTTTTTGAAAGATAAGAAGCATTGCTTCGCAAGGGTGAGGTTAAAGTTATTGAAATTGTTTAAAAAGACCCCTACTGTGAAGTGGGGTTTTTATTTAGAGCATTAATGTCTTTATCAAGAAAATACAAACAGGTACTTTTCTTTTTATACTCAAGAAATTCAGCTTCCTCAATGATTAAAGACGTCTATAAGTTTAAGGGAATATAAAATTTCATATGGCTATGGTGATGATTTTGTATTAACGCACTTCACTATACTTGGTCTTGTGCATCACTTATCTCAATGTTATTAAACTAGTTAACTTGAAAAAAATTAATAAATTATTATTTAATGAACAAGTTACTAAATAATAATTAGAAATACTACTTCGCCCAAATGCCATCATCATTTACAAAAATGGACAATAGACATTCATCACTAGAGGGTTATACTAGACAGACCATTTCTAAAACCATGGAGAACAAAGATGGTTACTGCTGGCGAAAAACCCGGAACAGGCTTCTATTTTTGTGTTCAATGCGGACACCGCACCTACTTAGAAATTGGTACTGATCGTTTACCACCGTGTACCAAATGCCAAGGCAATCAATTTAACAATAAGAATGCCTAAGCAAAACAACTCAAACAGTTACCCTCTGTTTTGAATGAAAGCCCTATTACTCGATAGGGCTTTTTGCTGTGGTATCCAAATCTCATACATAGAAATAAAAGATTATTATGAGAAAACAGTTTTATGTCGGGAGGAGAATCTTGGTTTAAAGCAAAAAATTATAATAAATTCAAAAAATTATTTGAACTATTAGTATAAAAGGTATAGGTTGTCTGCTTTAAAAATTAGCTAACCACTTAAAATTAAGGTTAGATATTTCCGGGGGGAAACAATGAAAAAATTTACAGCTTTAGTAATAGGAAGTGTGATGTTATTTACTTCAGGCTGTGCGACGATGTTTAATGGTTCAACACAAACTGTGAATATCCGTAGTAACGATGAATTGGCTAAGCTATATGTCAATGAAGAATATATGGGTCAGCGTAATACTGTCTATACTTTCAAAAAGAAAGAAAATTATGTAATTAAGGCAGAGAAGCAAGGCTGCCAAACCAACATCGTTATTCCACAGAAAACATTCGATCCAACAACTCTATTAGGCATTTTCCTGGATTGGGGACTTATTTCTATTCTCGTTGTGGATGGTGCTGCTACTGGCGCATGGCAAAAGTTCAGCCAGACAAGTTTTGTAGTGGATCCTAATTGTTAAATAATTCACTTCGATTTAAAAAATATCCCATTAAATAATGGGATATTTTTTTATAAATTTTATTTTTTTAAAATATTATTGTTTAAAATTGACCAATAAAACCCCATCTAAGACCCTAGATTCAAAGTGTTTAGGGCAGCTCAATTGCAACATTATCTTGATCTTAATCATGACTCAGGTGTTGCCAATTACGAGATTGGTAAGGAGTTTATTCGGGTTCAATTTAAGAAAACCTCGAAAGTTTATACCTACAGCTATAGCAGTGCCGGTTATCAGCATGTCGAAAACATGAAACAGCTCGCTCAATATGGTGATGGCCTGAATGCCTACATCAATCATCATACCCGACAGTTTTTTGTACGATAAAACTGGTCTGCTTCTTGCTTCAGTGAAAGTCCTAGAAGGCAAATATTTTCTAAAGAGTAAATATCTGCCTAGAAATAATGCAAGTGCATATATTAAAAAGAGGGCTATCACCTATGGATATTCAACAGCACGCACCAGAGTCAGGAAAATTAGATAAAAAAGCCCATTTCTATTCCGCATGGCCGCTCATCTTGATTCTTTTTGGGGGCGCGATTGGCTCGTTTTACGCTGTGATCGCCTATCTGCTTAACCTGAAAATTTATAGTTCTGAACTGACCAGACTTAACAAGATCTTGGCCAATCTTCTGTGCGGGATGTCCGCGATCAGTGCGTGGTGGTTTAGTGCGCAATGGATTCAGGGAACATTCTTTCAATAAAACGGCAATCCTGCCCTGAATATAAATTGCAATAAACTCTAATTTTTGCGAATAAAAAAGCGTAAAAAACAATAAATGGGATTTATTTCTCTATACTGGGGTTAATAATGAAATAAATTTTCATATTTATGGGAAATTTAAAAAACATAGGAAATTAATCCCGTCCATTTTTGCCTAATATCGCTTTCAAGGGTGTGATGGGATCGGAAAGAGTAGCATGCTGTGAGCGGCGCAAAACGCGAGTGCAGTACGAACCCAAAAGGTCTCGATCCGGCTTAGGACGCTATAGACCAAAAGTTTATAGGCTATAAGATCAGGTCTTACAAAGAATGATAGTTGAAGTAAACCATTGCGAGTTTTCCCAACACCCTAAAAAATTCTCTAGCGATACACGCAGAATAAAAAATTAAAATAAATATAAATCATAAATTTAATAAAAATATCTAACCAAGTAAGATACAAATCAGTCCTTCATTTCTCAACATGATCTGTTATTTTAAAAACATCAGCTGCCCCTTAGGGGAATCATCATGAATCTCGATATCTGGTGTCGTTTTTTACTGTTTTGCACACTCATCAATTATGTCATTCTCATGATCTGGTTTGTGGTCTTTGTCTTTGCCCGAAACTGGATGAAACAGGTGCATGGAAAATGGTTTCAGCTGTCAGATGCCAGTTTTGATATGATTCATTATTCGGGGATGGCACTGTATAAAATTGGCATTCTGCTGTTTAACCTGACGCCGTTAATTGCGATCTATCTGATGAATCAAAGCTAAATGCGATGTTGTGATTGAATCTTTGAGTGATAAAAATAAGATTGGATTATTATCATTTTATCGCTACTTTTTAGCATGACAGGATCAATAAGAACGAAAAAAGATTTCAAAGGAGTTGAAGCATGAATCAATTCAAACCGGCCCTGATTTTAGGTGCCTTGATCGGCTTGGGGATGATTATTGCAGGATGGATTCTCGGCAATAGCGCGCTGAAAATTAAACAGTATGAACGTATAGTTTCGGTCAAAGGCTTGTCGGAACGTGAAGTCAAAGCTGACGTAGCGGTATGGCCAATCCGCTTTAATGCCGGCAGTCAGGATCTGGCCGAGTTGTACGATACCATGCAAACCAATACCCAGGAAATTCAGACTTTTTTAAAAAATGAAGGGTTTAGTACAGAAGAAATTACTAGCGCTTCACCGAGTATCACCGATAAATACGCCCAGCAATATGGCGGGGATGCCAATGTCGCGCTACGTTATACTGCCAGTCAGACCATTACGGTCTATACCCATAAAATAGATGCAGTGCGTGCGGCACAAAGTCGTCTGGTGGCCTTGGGTAGAAAAGGCATTGCTTTTGCTGGAGATGATTCTGGGCAAAGAACTGAATACTTATTTACCAAGCTAAATGACATCAAGCCGGCGATGATTGAACAAGCCACCGAAAATGCGCGTAGTGTGGCGGAAAAATTTGCTGCAGATTCAAAGAGTAGTCTGGGCAAAATCAAGTCTGCCAATCAGGGGCTGTTTAGTATTGAAGATCGTGACAGCAATACGCCGTATTTGAAGAAAGTACGCGTGGTCTCGACGGTCGATTATTATCTGGCAGATTAGCTTAATTCGCCCAAGCACCGTGATTGACAGCCCAGAAGCCGCTTGTTATTTTGCGCGCATTATTCCAGATGCTGTACCGCTAAAATGCCCATCAACAATGACTTTGTCTATTGTCCACCGCAAGAACCGCTGCAAATTGTTTATGAAGATGATGATCTGGTGGTGATTGAAAAGCCAGCCGGATTATTGTCGGTTCCTGGGCGTTTACCTGAACATCATGACAGTGCCTATTTGCGGGTACTGGACCAGTATCCGCAGGCCAAAATTACCCATCGTCTGGATATGGCCACTTCAGGTATTTTGATGTTTGCCAAACACCGCAATGCAGAAGTGGCGGTGAGTAAAATGTTTCAGGCACGCACGGTGCATAAAAATTATGTCGCGCTGGTACAAGGCAAACTCGAAGGTGAGGGCAGTGTCGAAGTGCCTTTGATTACCGACTGGGAAAACCGTCCGCGTCAGATGGTGCATTTTGAACTGGGCAAGGCCGCCAAAACCTTGTATCAGGCATTAGAATATCTACCCCAGCAAGGCATTAGCCGGGTGTTGCTGACCCCCATTACCGGCCGTTCCCATCAGCTACGAGTGCATATGCTGCATATCGGTCATCCCATTACTGGCGATAAAATTTATCATCCTGAACCCCAGCGCAGTCCTTTAAATCGTATGGCTTTGCATGCCAGTTATCTGGCTTTTACCCAGCCTTTGAGTGGTATCCCGGTCGAAATTAAGGCAGCCATACCGTTCTAATTTGATTCTGCTTAATAATCAGAGCCAACCGGACACATGCTTTTTAAGTTCATAAATATAATGAGGATCAAGCCCTTAAGCTGGGCAACCCGAATAAAAAGTGTGAGAATTTGTTTCGATACCAGCTTGGAGATGAATGGCTTTACAAGCATGTTCAAATGAAATTTTCTACTGATGCATTGCCTGATTAGTTGTCATTACCGAACATAAATTTTACTGCTCGGTTTATCTATTGATGATGAGCCTAGAGAGTTTTTATTATTTTATCTCCTGCTATAGGCCTGATGCCTTTATTTTTCAGGTTTTTTAATTTTGCTTTCATTATTTTTAAACTTTTAAATTATATCCTTTGATATAAAAAATACCGTAAGTTGTTTCAGAATGGATTTGGTCTAAGCTGGGAATCAGCCCGCCATGTATGACTTACACATAAAAATTTTGTAGAAAAATAAAATGAATGAATGACTTAGTGCTGATTAACGGCTTTGATTATCTGGCCGAAGTGATGCAAAATTAATCATTACTTTATAATAAATTTTTAAGTTGATGGTTTAGGGCGCTGCCCGGGGTTAAAGGAAAGAACGATGCTCACTATGGCTCTCTTCGTTCTCGCGAGTATTTTAATATGTGCATTGCTATGGAGCTTAAAGGTACAGGCTTCATTACGCAGCAATATCCAGTTTTTACAGGAAAATCTGGATCATTCCCGCAGCAAATTGGCAGATTATGAAACTCAAGTCGATGAATTGAATTATGAAATCACCCAATTGCGGGTACAGAATGGCAGTTTAAACATTGCGCTGAATAAATATAAAAAATATCAGGATATCTGGGATATCGAGCAATATATTATTAACCGGACTTTGCAGGCCGAAAACTTTGTTGAAGCGACCAAGCTGGATGCTTCGATCATGATCGATGATCTCAAAGCCTATATCGTAAGAGTAAAAGATTATCTTGCCCAGTTTCAGGCGCAAGCCCTAGCCGAGGTCGAGCAGGAGGCACGACAAAGTTTGCACGGTTATTATGAACAGGCCAGGCAACAGCATCGTTTGCAAGAGGTATTAAGTGCTTTAGAGCATAAAATACAGGCCAAGCGCTTCGGCTTGCAGCTTCCCGTAACACAGGTTTTAGAACAGCTGATTGAGGGTTATAGCGAAACGGATGCGGTTCGGCATTTACGCAATGTCCGTGACAGAATTCAGCAGGCCATAGAAAAACAGCAGGTGGCGACCTGTAATTATGTCGATGACAATCGCCGTCGAAGTACTATTGAAATCTTTAGTCTGGCTTTCAACTGTAAGGCAGATTTATATCTCTCTCAACTAAACATAGAAAATCTGGGCGAGATGCTGCAAGCCTTAAAGGATGATTATGTATTATTGAATTATAGCGGGCGGGAACTGAGTCAGGCGATGATTCAAGAATCCTATCTCAATCTGCGTTTAGAAGAACTCAAGTTTGCTGCGCTGCTCTTGCAACTAAAACAGAATCATCTGCATCCACACATCGCTTAGATCATGACATTCATAGGTCTAGAAGATTTTTACCAGAGCATTGTGGATGCCATAAGTTGGTTTAAATCCTGATATTTTTCAGGATTTTTGGCCTTGAGGAATCTTGAATATATTGATCCCCTTACTTATTTTTATATTTATAAAAATCATATGTTTATTTATGGTTAAAAGATAATATTTTTTGTCTGTATCTCGATAATTGTACAAAAATCAGCTAATCTTAAATGCAGAATAAAACAGCATCATAATAAGGATACTTCTATGTCACGTGATTACAATCAATTCCCTGACGATGAAAATGGCAATGTACTGTGGCAAATGCATCAGGATGGCGACGACTTGCAAGAGGCACATGAAATTGAATTTTCGATTGCCTTTGCGGATGAAGCGCAGGCGGATCGCTGTGCCTTGCATCTATTAAAAGAAGAGCAAAAAATCAGCCTGTTTCAGGACGAAGAAAGCGATACCTTGGAATGGATCATCACGATTTATGTGTATATGGAGCCTGCCTACGAAGATATCGTGGATCTGGAACAATGGTTCAGCAAAATCGCTGCACAATTTCAGGGCGAATATGATGGCTGGGGTTGTATGGCCTATGTCTATGATGATGAGCTGGATGACGAAGAGAGCAGCCTACGTAGTAGCTGAGCATGCTTGTATTTAAATGATTTAAAGTAAGAAACCCGGTGCTGCCGGGTTTTTTGTATGTTCTATTCAATTTATATCTAAGAGTGAGTATAGATACATACTCATTATATATAGCCAGCTCAAAACTGGATAAAATAACTCAGATGAGTACTTAACTCAGGCTGATGATTTAGTCACAACAAATGCAGGGAATATCCCGCAATAAAAAAATAATAAGAACAAAGGACAAGAAAAAATGAGTTACACCTTAAAAATGCATCGTGTGTTCAGTGCACCACCGGAGCGGGTGTATCGTGCCTTTGTGCATCCGGATGCACTGGCCAAATGGCTGGCACCACATGGCTTTATTGCTAAAGTAGAACATGCGGAAGTCAAACCCGGTGGCAGCTATAAAACCACCTTTACCAATTTTTCTACCGGGACCCAGCATCATTTTCATGGCATTTATCATGAGGTCATTCCCAATCAGCTGCTGCGCTATACCGATCAGTTCTCTACCCCCGACTTGCAGGGTGAAATAGAGGTGACGATCATCTTTGAAAAAGTCTCAATCGGTACAGGTTTGCATATTATTCAGGTGGGTTATCCGGATGTGGTGCCGCCAGCGGTGTGTCATTTGAGCTGGCAGGAATCACTGCAACTCCTGTCTTGGCTGGTTAATCCGCAGATTTCAGACAATTAATTCCTTCGATCTCCTGTGTGGGTTTCATCCTCATGTTCTCTCCATGAGTGCTCTAGACAAAGATGCTATACTGTGAGCTTATTTGTTTCATTTATTTTATTTTTCTCTTTTTTTCGAGGTTCTTATGGGTCTGCCAAACTGTCCAAAATGTCAATCTGAATATACCTATGCGGATGGCGATCTACTGATCTGTCCTGAATGTGCACATGAGTGGAAAGAAGGTGAAGTCGAAGAACAAGTGATCATTAAGGATGCCAATGGCAATGTGCTGGCAGATGGTGATAGCGTAACGGTGATTAAAGACCTGAAAATCAAGGGTTCATCTTCAGTGGTGAAAGTGGGCACTAAAGTCAAAAGTATCCGCCTATTGCCTGATGCTGCTGATGGCCATGATATTGATTGTAAAATTGAGGGAATTGGCCCGATGAAACTGAAATCCGAATATGTGAAGAAAGCTTAAATTTAGCCCTAGACTAAAATTCTGACGAGAGAATAATACGGTTGATTAATCGTATTATTCTCATTATTGCTGAAATTCTGGGCTGATCATTTTCCTGCCGCCCTGATCCTCACGTTTCGATTTGAGACTACTTTAATGCCACACCTGCATCTGGAATATTCTGACAATCTACAACATATCGAGATCCAACCCTTATTGGTCGCGATCCATCAGGCACTTTTTAACGCCGGCCATGTCACCGATCCCAATGATTTAAAAAGTCGTGCGATTATGCAGCAGGATTATGTGATTGGACTAAATGTGGTTACAGATCAGGCCTATGTGCATGCCAAAGTTTCACTGTTGAGCGGGCGCAGTGTCGAAGTTCGTCAGGCAATTTCCGAATTGGTGCTCAATATCATGCAGCAATATATTGCGCCCCAGCCTGAATTAAAAATACAGCTTTGTGTCGAAATCATTGAAATGCCAAAGCAGACTTATAGTAAAGCTATTATCTGAATGATGGCTTTTATCTGCTGATATCACAAGGATCAAATGCCTTAAAACTTCATTAACGCCTTACGAAATTTATAAACAGATCGACTTGGTCTTTAAGGGTCAGCTATCTTGTTAAGATATAAAAATATTTCTCTTTTAAATGACGCTTTATGTCATTTACAGGTATGCGATAAAAGTTCTAAAGTAACTTTTAATCGCTGCTGATTTTTGAATCATCCAATCTAGAAACGGCATATTCATCCGGATTGAAATAAAAATAATTTAAAAAATAATCTTCAGGTGAGCTGTACCGAATCAGGCAGTGGGGAGAGAGCTAAGCGAGAACAGCGCTTTAGTACAGGCAAAATAATAAGAACAAAAGATCAGAAATCTGGTGAGTTGATTGAATCCCAGATTGCAGGTCTGACTTGTCCGATTGAGGGAAATTTTATGCAGATTTTTGGGGATGAACAATTGGCTCAGGAAGTCATGGCATTTCTTCAGGAATGGGACAATGCCATAGCCAGGCTCGAGATTCAGGACATTATTCAATTATGCCGACCGGAGATCCGTCTGGTCGATGTCAGTATGGAAGTGAAAGGTGTCGAAGCCTATCAGGCACTCTGGCAGCAATACCGGGCATTTATGCCGGAAGGGATACGCATAGAACGGCAAGACCTTAATATTCATGTCACTTCTGATCTGGCTGTAGTCGAGGGTTATGTACGGGTGAATTATGCGGTGATTGAACCGATTTTCCAGTTGGGCTGGTGTCGGGTCAGCATGTGCCTGAGCAAGCAGCAAGGTAAATGGCAATTGCTGCATCAACATACTTCAGTCCCTGTGCAACTCGAAACCCGGAAAATGCGCCGGATCAAAAGCGTGAGTTAATCCACTCACCTGAAAAGTTTTAAGTGAAATATCTTTGCAAATGATTACAGGAATACCTTTGTAACAAAAATATAGAAAGTCCTAAATTATGTTGAAGGAATAATATTTTAGGACTTTTCAGGTGGATAACAACAAGAACAGTCAAGTAAAGCCACGACAGGCCAACCTGCAACAACAGACTGAAGTATTGATGCCGGATCAGTCTGAGCGGCAGCGCACCCAACATGCACTCAGAATGATGGCAGGCTTTGTAATTGCTGCTGTAGTCATGACGGCGTTGTATTTTGGCCGTGATATTTTTATTCCGCTGGCTTTGGCCATTCTGCTGGCATTTTTACTTTCTCCTCTGGTTTCTCGCTTAACGCGCTGGGGCTGTTCCCAATGGGCGGCGATTGGCCTGGTCATGTGCCTGACCTTATCATTTCTGGGCGGCACTGCAACTTATCTGGGGGTGCAACTTGGTAAGCTAAGTCAGGAACTGCCGCAATATCAGGACACCATCCAGCAGAAACTGAAAATGCTCGAAAACTATCGTCAGGGGCCGAGTATGTGGGACGGTGCAATCCAGACCTTTGACACGGTAGAAGATTCGATAGACACCCCAGAACAGGAAACAGAAGACCCGAATGTGCAGAATGTCAAAGTCGTGGGTCTAGAACCATCGAGTGAAGAGGCTGCGCTGGACTGGTTGAATAAAATCCTGAATCCGCTGGCGATTATCGGGATTGTGTTCCTGTTTATGGTATTGATTTTATTCAATGGCAAAGACCTGCATGACCGCTTTCTGAAACTCTTGGGCGGTAATCTGAATATCGGCACCGATGCGCTGGATGATGCCGCCAAAAGTATCGGAACCTATTTGCGCATGCAGCTGCTGGTCAATGTGACCTATGGCATTCCCATGGCGATTGGACTGTTATTGATTGGCGTGCCGGCAGCGATCATGTGGGGGCTGGTCGCGGTGGTTATGCGTTTTGTACCCTATGTTGGCCCGATCGTTTCAGCTATTTTCCCGATCACGCTGGCCTTCGCCGTTGATCCGGGCTGGGACATGGTGCTGTGGACTGTAGGCTTGATACTGGTGCTGGAACTCATCAGCAATAACGTGATTGAACCTTGGCTTTATGGGGAAAGTACCGGTCTGTCTACCTTAGCGATTATTTTGGCTGCCACGTTCTGGACCACCCTCTGGGGACCGGTAGGGCTGATCTTGTCGACACCTTTGACTGCCTGTCTGCTGGTTTTGTCCAATTATGTGCCGGCACTGGGTTTTGTCAAAACCCTGCTTGGCAGTACGCCAGTATTGTCACCCTCCGAGCGATTTTATCAACGACTGGTGGCTGATGAAGTCAATGACGCGATGCAGGTAGCCAATGATTACATCTGTGCGCAATTACCGAAAAAGCCCAGTGCAGAGGAGGTGGCCCGTCGGGTACAAATGTTCTATGGCGAAGTGGCCATTCCCGCCATTCGGATTTATTCTCAAGGACATGATACCGATGTCACTGCCGAGCACCGGTTGCGTCTTTATCAGGGTTTGCAGTTCTTTAATCATGCTTTCCAAAAAGCTTATCCGAGCAAAGTAAACGCCGAGCAGCCTGAAGTCTATTGCGTTGGTGCGCGTTGGGAAATTGACACCCAGATTTCTGCCATGTTGGCACACGCGCTGAATCTCAAAAATATTGCTGCCCGAAATGATCCGGATGTGCTGATTCAATCGAGTGAATCAGGAAAGGGCATTGTACTGCCAGCTTCGATCAAGATTTTATGTGTGTCGATTTTTCATCATGCGCCTGCGGCACAGATTCGGTTGCTGAAATATAGACTGGCGCAGCAATATCCTGAGCTGAAAATCATTTTTGCGACTTGGAGCGTGATGCAGCTGGAGCTTCTGGATGAGCTGCAACAACGTTTTGAATTGGAAGCACTGGTCAATAATGTCGATGATCTGATTCTGACTGTCGAAACTTATACCTTGAATGAAGGCGAAAGCTGGTTTGAGAATCTGGAGATCAAGAATGAAAAAGAACGGCAGCAGGCTTTAAATGAGTTGGGTTTATTGGATCACCGTCATCAGGCCCTTTATAAACAATATATTGAAGAAGCCCGTCAAGCCTTTGATGTCGACTACGCACAAATTTCTTGGCTGAATCAGCACGAAATGTATATTCCAGTCAGTCCTTTTACCCAGGAGCCTGTGGCAACCCGACAAATGTGCAAAGATTCAGTCTGCACCCATCTACTCTATCAAAATGAGCCTTTGGTGATTGAAGACTTGCAGCGCGATCCGCGCTTTCCACATCTGTCAGAATTAAGACAGCATCATATCCGTTTCTATGCCGGTGTGCCCTTAAAAGATAAAAATGGAATTGCGCTGGGGAGTCTGTGTCTGCTGGATAAACAACCGAGACAGATGCAGGCCGAAGATATGATTCTGCTTAAGGCTTTGGCACAGGATTTAATGGCGACTTTGAGCAATGAGCGCAAGAAAAAAGATAAACAGAAGCAGATTGAGCAGATGCAGCCTGCCACCTCGGCAAGCATTTTAAATAAGGACTAAATGATGAAACAAAAATGGATCTACAGCATCAAAATCATGAGTATCACATTTGGTCTAGCCAGTATCAGCTCATGGAGTCTGGCTGCTATTCAAGGACTGCATTTTTCACATAAAGACTGGGAAATTGCCTGTGATAATACTGGCACCTGCCGCGCTGCTGGTTATCAATCGGATCAAGATATTGGTCAGCCGGTTTCGGTGCTACTAGAGCGTACTGCTGAGACAAACAGTAGCATCAAAGCTCAGGTCCAGATTTTACCCTTAGCTGCTGCCACACCGACCAGACAGCTTCAGCTGCAAATTGCCAGCACACCTTATGGTGTGATTGGTCTGAATCGGGAGGGAATAGGGCAACTCAATAGCAGTCAAACGCGTGCCTTGCTGAAAGCTGTGCAGGGAACAAGTTCCGTTTTATTTAAAAATGTGCAATCACGCTGGAACTTGTCGACCGCCGGAGCCAGCGCGGTTTTGCTGAAGATGGATGAATTTCAGCGTCGACTTTCTACGACCTCAGCCTTGACCAGACCAGGAAAAAAATCCGATCAGGCAGTGCTCAAAGCCGCAGCGATCCCGCAAATCCTGATACCAAAATATCAGTCAGGCAAAGCAACTCAAGCGAAACTGAATACGGCAGCGAGTCGGCAGATGATTCGAAAACTGAAAGCCGCCACTAACGAGGATCAATGTGATTTGCTGTTTAGCCAGCATTTTCTGGATGATGATGTTATGACGATTTATCCCATTAATGCCCAGAATCAGCTGGTTCAGGTTCCGTGCTGGCGCGGGGCTTATAATATGGGCAGTGGCTTCTGGCTGATGAATCAAAACAAGCAGCTGAAACAGCTGGTAACGACTTCGGGAGAAATATTTAGCCAAGGCCAGATATTTTCCGGGCATAAAGTGCGTGGTTTGGGTGATTGTCTGAGTCAGGACGAATGGGCCTGGAATGGCAAAAAATTTGTCAAAAGCTTCAGTAGTCTGACCGTGCAATGCAAAGGCTTTGCTGGTGGTGCCTGGAATTTACCGACCTATGTGAGCAAAGTCATTCAGGGTAAATAAGGATATGCTCAAAAAATAGAAACACTAAAAAGCCTGAATGACTCAGGCTTTTTAGTGTTGATTTTAAGAGATGTGATCTTAAAAACGCTTTGGAATTCTCTGACCATTTGGAACAGGAGTTTCAGCATTTTTTAATACCCCAAATAACCAGGTTTCAGCATGCTGTACCGCAGTTTTCAGCTGATCACCCATGGCCAGACGTCCGGCAATGAAACTGGCCAGTGAACAGCCTGAACCATGATATTCACCTGGCAGACGTGGACAGCGAGTTTCGTTGACCAGTTCACCTGCAATATACAGGCTGTTTTGAATGTAATCTGGCGTATCTTCATGACCACCTTTGACCAAAACGGCCTGTGCACCCATTTCAAATAATTTTTGAGTGGCCAGCTTGAGGTCTTGCTCACCCGTCAGGGCACGCAGTTCAACCGTATTCGGCGTTAAAATGGTGGCCAATGGAATAAGCTGGGTAAATGCTTTGACCAGCGTTTCCTGATTGCCCAGCGAGCCGCCACTATTGGCGACCAAAACCGGATCCAGTACATAGAGATAATCTGGATGTGCAGTCAGAAATTCGGCCAGAGCCGCGATATTTTCTGTGGTGCCTAACATGCCGGATTTTACGCAACGAATGGGCAGGTCATTTACCACCGCATTGGCCTGTGCCAATAGCAATTCTCTGGAAGAGGCTTCGAAACCAAAAACCTGCTGTGAATTTTGAATGGTGAGGGCTGTGCAGGCAATTGCCGCATGTGCACCACTTTGACCAATGGCTTCAATATCTGCTTGAAGGCCGGCTCCACCTGAAGGGTCTAAACCGGAAAAGCAAAGTACGGTAGGGCGCAAAATGATGTCCTTCATTCACTAAAATTGCATTAGTATAGGCAAATTTGAATGAACTCTCGATATTAATTTATATCGGTGCTAATAAGAGGGGATGGGCGGTGATTAAGAATATTTTAATTGATCTGGATGGGACATTAACCGATCCGAAAGTGGGGATTACGACGTCTGCGCGTTATGGTCTGGACAAGATTGGTCATCCGATTAGTGACGAGATCAATATTGACTGGATTATTGGCCCTCCCTTAAAAGCCTCACTGGCCAAAATTTTAAATGTTGAAGCCGATCATGTTCTGGCGGAGCAGGCCTTGATGGGTTATCGGGAGCGTTTTGCTGTGAAAGGTCTCTATGAGAATCATGTTTTTGAGAGTGTGGCAGAAACGCTGGCAGAACTAAAACGCCGTGGTTATCGCTTGTTTGTCGCTACGGCAAAACCGACAGTGTATGCCAAACAGATTCTGGAGCATTTTGATCTGGCCCAGTATTTTACCGACATTCATGGCAGTGAGCTGAATGGCGAGCGAACTAATAAAGCCGAGCTGATTCAGTATATTTTAGAGCAGCAAAAATTACAGGCCGATCAATGCATGATGGTTGGTGACCGCGAGCATGATATTTTTGGTGCACGTCAAAATGGTATTGATACTATTGCGGTAAATTATGGTTATGGCAGTCAGCAAGAATTAGCATTGGCACAACCTAAATATCAAATAGACCGCTTTAATCAGTTGCTAGATTATTTTAAATGAAGTCCAGTTTTCGCTTATTCTATTTGAATAGATTTTGAAAGATGCTTTGTCTCTAAGCTGGTACATCTATAGAGAACAGCTCTATTATTAGATTGTTATCTCAATAAAAATCCCGCAGCGTGCGGGATTTTGCTCTTGGACGAATATTTAAAGCGTTAAAAACCAGGTCGATGCCAGCACCACCATAATGATAATCACCAGTAAAATGTTGATGATCGTCATTCGATGTTGAGGTGGAACTCTGGCTTTGGTCAGGGCATTTCCTGCATGGTCAAACAGGATGACATTTTGCACGCTACTTTCATAACCGAGTTCGAGTAACGCGCGCTTTTCAACTTCGGTTAAACCGTCTTCAGGCAGATCCATAATTTGCAGCAGCGCTATAGAGCTAAATAACTTCTTCATTACCGACGAGGGTAATAGCTGTTTCAGCGTCACCGCGGCTGCATCAAAGTCCGCAATAATACTTCGCGGATGGGCATAAGGCACATCGGGTAGCAGGGTATGCGTAATCGTGCCATCTATATTCATCAGCTGCATTTTATCTTTATAGATTTGCACCCATACAGCATCTGGAAATTTCACTAATTGATCTTGCAGCATTGAGAAAGTCTGATTTTTCTGATATTTAGTCATTAAATAATCGATAAACAAATCCCGCATCAAGACGGGATTTGTAAGGTTCAGTTATTTGGCAGGAGCACCATATTCATTGTTTTGTTGCTTGGTTTCAGTTGCCCACCACCAGATCAGTACCAGTATACCAATCACGGTAAGCATCAGTAATTGCCACCAACCAGAGCGTCCTACATCATGCAAGCGACGCGCGCCAACGGCCAGACTTGGGACTAGAAGTGCCAGATTAAGCAGGCTATTCACCAGCGGTTTAGTGCCTAAAACTGTATCAATCACTTCAGCAATAATGCCTAAAATTACACAAAACAGCATAAAGAACCAAAATTCTTTACGACGTGCGCGGCCGGAAAACGTCGCATAATTGGTCAGACATTTTACAAACCAGTCAATGCTGCTGTAATTTTCCTCGGCTTGATCCAGATTGGAATATTTGCCGAGCTGACTGGAAATTTTTTTTCCCAGATAAATAGAATTGCCTGTGGCTAGATAAATATCAGAAGCTTCACCCGCGGTATTGACGATAAAATCGACCCGATCGCCGCGTGAAGGTGGACGCTCACTACGCCAGTCTGCGCCATTAAAGCTATAGCGCTGATTATCATCCCCCGAGATAAAACCGGTATTGTGTTGAATAGAAAAATCAAGGATTGAACCTTTCATGCTTGTTCTCGTCTATTAAGCTAGATTATTGTTTTAAAGCGACGCAATTTCTTACCAGAATAACTTTAGCATAATCTAATTTTTAAAAATTCATAGTGGAATGGCAGTAATTTTCTCATGTTTTTAAAAGCCTTATCGCAATAGTGATTCAGTATTCAATCAACAAAAAATGTGGCGTTGCATGATTTGAAATGAAGAAAATTAAGCTGTAATGGAGCTGACTTATCTCTGAATCTGTTATAAGAAATTAAAGCTAAATCTATCTGATGAATATCAAATTTTTCTTTGGAGCTATGGTTTGATGTTGTTGAATTTAATATGATGATAAACAAATACTTATAAATTTATAATTTACAAAAAGCATATAATGATACTAATAAATATAACATATTATTCATACTTTTTATCTATTAGTAACAATTTTTTAAAACCAACAGGCGTACAATAAAAAGCTTCATATGGTGATGAAGGTGTCACATTTAATGTATTTCTCCCCATTATCGAAGGCCGTTTACCTTTGCTGTGCCTCTTTCATCTTAACCACGACCACTGTGCATGCTGAAGCTGCTTTCAGTTCAGAAAGCCCGTGGATGCTCGGTGACTGGAACGGGCAACGTACAGCGCTCCAAAACCAGGGCTATGATTTCAGTTTTGCTTATACCGGTGAAATGGCAAGCTTGATCGATGCGCAAAGATCTTCAAGCCATAGAGCTGAATATGCGGACCAGTTTGTTTTTGGGGCACATCTGGATCTGGCAAAAATTGCAGGCTGGCAAGACACCGAAGCACAAATAACAGTGACCCAGCGTAACGGTCGTTCACTGTCGCAAATTTCTGCTGCTTTAAATGGCCATTTAAGTTCAGTACAAGAAGTCTGGGGCCGTGGTCAAACCTGGCGTCTGACTGATTTATGGATCAAGAAAAAATTCCTGGAACAAAAACTAGATGTGAAAGTCGGACGCTTTGGTGAGGGTGAAGATTTCAACAGTTTTGACTGCGATTTTCAGAATCTGGCCCTATGCGGTTCACAAGTCGGGAACTGGGTTGGTGATCAGTGGTACAACTGGCCGGTAAGCCAATGGGCAGCACGGGTCAAATACAACATTAACCCTGAATTTTATGCCCAGGTCGGTGCCTATGAATATAACCCTGAAAATGCCAATCATCGTGGTAAAGGATTTAACCTGAGCACGGATGGTTCAAAAGGGGCAATGCTTCCTGCAGAAGTGGTCTGGACACCTAAACTGGGCGTACAAAAATTGCCGGGTGAATACCGCGCCGGTTATTACTACAGCACAGCGGAGGCTGAAGTCATTTCCAATCCTGATCAAACAGATCATCACCACGGTGGCTGGATCGTTGCCAAGCAACAATTGACTGTACATCACGGTGATGCTTCGCGTGGTTTGACCGGCTTTGTGAATGCGACAGTACATGACTCCAAAACCAATACCGTCAGCGATATGCAAAATATTGGGCTGGTTTATAAAGGCGCGATGGATTCACGTCCTCAAGATGAAATTGCGTTCGGTATTGCACGGATCAATATGAATGACGATGTCAGTGCTGACCGTCATCAAGAAATCGATGCAGAAATTTATTATGGCTTGCATGCTACCCACTGGCTCACCATTCGCCCGAATGTGCAATATGTGCGTCACGTAGGCGCGTACAAAGATGGTGAAAATGTCTGGGTGGGCGGAATCAAGTTCAATACGTCGTTCTAAAAAACAGTTTTTAGTTGCAAATACACTATTGAGTCTTTAGGTGCTTTGTTGCAGTAATGGGCAATGCCTGCTTAAGACACTGATGTATTTATAACTAAGAATTTAACAATAAGGGTGCTCATGCCTGTCATGTGCATGGACTTTCAAAAAAAACTTTTATAGGTGTTCAATATGAATACTTCATCATCAGGTTCAGTACTGAAAACAATTTTAGCGGTCATTGCCGCTGTTTTTGGTATAGGACTGCTGATTGGAGGGATTTATCTTGCAGTGCTAGGTGGGTCTTGGTACTACATCATTGCAGGTATTCTCTTTATTGCGACCGCAGTTCTCTTATATCAACGAAAAAGTGCTGCACTCCTTGTTTATGCCATATTCGTTTTGGCAACAGTGGTGTGGGGGCTTTGGGAAGTCGGTTCAGATTTCTTTGCACTTGCACCGCGTTTAGATATTTTAGGTTTGTTCGGTTTAGCTCTGCTGATTCCGGCTGCCACACGTGGCTTTGATCATGCTAAAATCGCGAAAATTGCCCTAGGTGGTTCATTGGCAATTACTGTTGCCGTCATGATTTATGCTGTATTTAATGACCCGCAAGAAATTCGCGGTGAATTAAAATCTCAGCAGCCTGTAACCCACCAGCCAATCCCCGGGGTGGCAGATGAAGACTGGCCAGCCTATGGCCGTACCCAGTCCGGTTTACGTTATTCACCCTTAAAGCAGATTAATACTGAAAATGTCAAAGATTTGCAGGTAGCTTGGGAATATCACACGGGTGAATTCAAGACTGAAAATGACTCGGGCGAAACCACCAATCAGGTTACTCCAATTAAAGTGGGTGACAACATGTACATCTGTACCACTCACCAGAAATTGACAGCGCTTGATCCGGCAACTGGTAAGGCGAAATGGACCTATGATCCAAAGCTGAAAGCTGATCATACCTATCAGCATTTAACCTGCCGTGGCGTATCTTATTATGATGTCAACAATACGGCTGGTTTTGAAACCAGTCTCGCTGCGAAAAAAAGTAGCTCTGCTGAATGTCCGCAAAAAGTCATTTTACCGGTCAATGATGGGCGTCTGGTTGCGGTAAATGCAACCACCGGTAAAGTCTGTTCTGACTTTGGTAAAAATGGCGAAGTCGATCTGCAAAAAGATATGCCATTCCCATATCCGGGCGGTTATATTCCCACTTCACCGCCTGTAGTAACCGGCACCACTATTATTATTGCAGGTTCAACCACAGATAACTATTCAACTGAAGAACCTTCTGGTGTAATCCGTGGTTATGATGTCAATACCGGTGAACTGCTTTGGGTATTTGACACAGGCGCTGAAGATCCGAATTTGATTCCTGCACCGGGTCAAAAATTTGTACACAACTCACCAAATGCATGGGCACCTTTAGCCTATGATGCAGAGCTGGATATCGTCTACGTACCAACGGGTGTCGGTACACCGGATATTTACGGTGGTCACCGTACCGAGTTAGATGAACGTTATGCCAACTCGATGCTGGCCTTGAATGCGACGACCGGTAAGCTGGTATGGAACTTCCAGACTACTCATCACGATTTATGGGATATGGACGTACCTTCACAGCCGACATTGACCGAGATTAAAGACAAAAACGGCAATATGGTTCCAGCCATTTATGTCTTGACCAAAACCGGAAATGCTTTTGTGCTAGACCGTCGTAATGGTGAAGCCATTGTGCCGATTACCGAGAAACCGGTACCACAATCTGTGAAGCGTGGACCTCAAACCAAAGGCGAGTTCTATTCTAAAACTCAACCGTTCTCTGATTTTAATCTTGCGCCACAAGACAAATTGACCGATAAACAGATGTGGGGTGCGACCATGTTTGACCAGTTGGTCTGCCGTGTTGCGTTCCACAAACTGAATTACGAGGGCATTTATACCCCACCTTCTGAAAATGGGACGCTGGTCTTCCCGGGTAACCTGGGTGTGTTTGAATGGGGCGGTATGTCGGTGAATCCGGACCGTCAAATTGCGCTAACCAACCCGATTGGCCTGCCATTTGTATCGAAACTGATTCCTCAAGATCCGAACCGTCCTAAGACGGCTAAAGGTGCAGGTACAGAAGCCGGTGTTCAACCGATGTATGGCGTACCTTATGGCGTTGAAATCAGTGCGTTCCTGTCTCCGTTTGGGCTGCCGTGTAAACAGCCATCATGGGGCTTTGTTGCAGGTGTGGACTTAAATACTCATGAAGTGGCCTGGAAACGCCGCATCGGTACCATTCGTGACAGTATGCCAGGCATTCCATTGCCACCATTCAAAATGGGTGTACCGATGCTGGGTGGGCCTATTTCTACTGCGGGCAACGTGATGTTTGTGGGTGGAACTCAAGATAACTATATCCGTGCCATTAACGTCAACAACGGTGATGAGTTGTGGAAAGGCCGTCTTCCTGCAGGTGGTCAGGCTACGCCAATGACCTATGAAGCCAATGGCAAGCAGTATGTGGTCATTATGGCAGGTGGTCATGGTTCCTTTGGGACTAAAATGGGCGACTCTCTGGTGGCTTATGCCTTGCCAGACAATAAATAGTTGAACTTTTAATTCAGTATAAAAAAGCCTGATTCATCAGGCTTTTTTATTATGTATTGTTGAATACCTACATCGAGTTTTAAGGACACAGAGAAATGATGTTGATTTGTTGCTGAAAGATCAATTTCATTCAGATCGCATTAAAATAATATTCTTTGTATATGGCTGATTTTAAGCGCTATTCAGATAAAGGATTAATCAAGTCTGAATTTATCGAACACAGAATTTTTAAGCTCAAAGCCTTTCTACCCATTGAGCGAACTATATGTCATCGAATCAGCGCATTTATTGGATATCGATGCTTAAAAAAAATGAATTGAATCATGAGATGTACGCCATCTCGATAAGGTATTTGCCGCATTAAACCACTTTCAAATAAGGCCTGTCATTTATGTATCAAAGCCCGAAATTTCCATTCGTGAGATCGACCTTGTCCTGCCTGATTGCTTGCGTAGGTCAGAACATTTATGCAGAAAATGACACACAAGAAGTCCAAAGGTTAGACACGATTGTCATTCAAGCGACCCGTACCGATCGGGAACGATTGACCACACCGGCGTCAGTGTATTATCTGAATCAAGAACAAGATAACAGCATGAATGTGAACCTTTCGGAAACATTAAAAGGCGTTCCAGGATTACAGTTAAATAATCGTGAAAACTATGCCCAAGACCTGCAAATTTCGATGCGAGGCTTTGGCGCACGCTCCAGTTTTGGTGTGCGTGGTGTGCGTTTATATGTGGATGGAATCCCTGCAACGATGCCGGATGGGCAGGGACAAACCTCGAATATTGATTTGAACAGTCTGGACCATATTGAGGTTTTAGGTGGTGCGTTTTCCTCACTGTATGGTAACTCTTCCGGAGGAGCGATTTTAACCACCACGCGAGAGGGGCAAGGTGCTGACTCGATTGAACTGGGGCATTCTGCCGGTAGTCAAAATAAAGGGCAGACCAAGCTGGTTTTGCAAGGTGGTTCAGAGAATGCTTCAGAGCCAAGCTATGTCATTAGCTCCTCTTATTTTGATACCAATGGTTACCGTGACCACAGCAGTGCACATAAAGTTCTGAATAATGCCAAGCTGACTTGGGATCTGGAAGATGGTTCTAAAATTAACTGGATTAATAACTACGTTAAAATTGCTGCAGATGATCCGGGCGGTTTAACCCGAGAACAGTGGAAGGCCAATCCCCGACAGGTCGCTACCAACGTCCTTCTTTATAATGCACGTAAAGAAATTGAACAGCTGCAAACAGGTTTAACCTGGAATAAACCGATCAATGATCAGCATGAACTGTATGGTATGGCCTATTGGGGACAACGTGAAGTCACTCAATATCAATCTATTCCAAAAACAGCACAAGGTGGCTCTAATCATGCGGGTGGCGTCATTGACTTTGACCGTAATTTTTATGGAGCAGATTTGCGTTGGACAGGTAAGGATATTCTGCCCAATACCAAACTGATTGCAGGTGTTGCAGTTGATGCCATGTCTGAAGATCGTAAAGGCTATAACAATTTTCAAGGTGAGGTCTTAGGAGTAAAAGGTGATCTACGCCGGGATGAAGATAATACCCTGTGGAATTTAGATCCGTATTTGCAAGCTTCTTATCACTTTGCTCCTGATTGGACCTTGGATGCCGGCCTGCGCTATAGCAATGTACATTTCAAGTCTAAAGACAAGTTCCTGGCGAATGGCAATAATTCAGGTAAAACCGATTATCAGAAATTATTGCCATCCATGGCCTTAAGCTGGCAGATTTTACCTGAGCTGATGGCCTATGCCAGCTATGCACAAGGTTTTGAAACGCCGACCTTTACCGAAATGTCTTATCCCGCAAATACTGCAGAAAACCGCAGCTTCAGTTTAAAAGCAGCGGAAAGTGAAACTTATGAAATTGGCTTAAAGTCTGCTAATCGTTTTGGTGATTTTACTGCTGCAGTTTTCCATACGACGACTCAGGATGACATTGTTTCTGCAGGTAATGACAATGGTCGCTCTACTTTCCGTAATGCCGATAAAACTTTAAGAGAAGGTATTGAACTCTCTTGGAACAAAAACCTGTGGCGTGATCTCACTGCTCAAGCTAGCTACAGTTATATAGATGCTACTTTTGATGCAGATATTCCTGAACTTCGGAATGATGAAGGAGATGTTGTAGTATCTAGAGTAGCATCGGGTAACTATATTCCGGGGATTGCCAAAAATCAGGCATTTTTAAGTCTGGGCTGGAAGCCTGAAAGTGGCTTACATGCAGGACTCGATGTGCGTTACTCGGACAAGATTTATGTGAATGACTTGAATTCTGATACTGCACCAAGCTACACAGTCGCTGGTGCCAATGTAGGTTATCATTGGAAAATGCAGGATTGGGCGGTGAATACTTTTGCGCGTGTCGATAACCTGTTTGATAAAGATTATTCTGGTTCGGTGATTGTCAATGAAAGCAATAGCCGTTTCTTTGAGCCGGCAGAAGGGCGGAACTGGAGCGCTGGTCTGAGTGTGACAAAAGAATTTTAATTGAAATGATTTAGGGCTGTTAAATTTTCAAAAAACAAAATCCCGCTTCCTGAGCGGGATTTTTTAATATTTAAGTTTTGAAAAGTTGATCAGAGGATTTGAGATAAAACTAGATCTTTTGCTGATTCACCCATTTCGATAATTCCTCGGCACTTTCGACTCGTTCAGAATATCGATCGGTGAGATAAGCAGACTGACCGCGGGTGAGGAGGGTGAACTTGTAAAGTTCCTCCATCAGAAGTTGTTTTAGATATTCTTTCTGCTCCGCAGCGCGCAGCTTTTAGCAAGGAAGATGGGGAAATGATTATTGATGAAGCAGGGAAGCGGTTGAAATAAATTCCAGAATTGAAGACGATAAATCAGATCATAAAAAAGCCACCGCAAGGGTGGCTTTTTATTTAAAGTTAAAAT
>NZ_JBAPXX010000122.1:0-36681 GCF_049284435.1 Acinetobacter sp.
CTGCCACACGCTGGAAAATGAATTTTTATTATCCGAATTATCAAAATGATATGTGGCGGATTTTTGGACTGATTTTTTTTGAAAATAAAGATTACTTTTTAGATTTACCTAATAAAAAATTTCAGGAAAACTTAATCCGGGAATTTTTAACAGAAACGGGGATTGCAATTTTTGATAGTGGCTATCAGATCCGGCGGTTAAAAGGCAATGCTTCAGACAAATTTCTGGAAATTGTAGTGCCTACCAATATACAGCAACTGCTCAGTCAAATGCCGCAGTGCAATCATATTATGACCACAGGCGACAAGGCCACAGACACCATGATGCTGTCCATGCCTGAAGGGACTTTAAAGCCGAGTATTGGCCAGCCAAGTCAGGCCCCTTTTGCCGGACGTGATCTGTATTTATATCGCATGCCTTCATCTTCTAGAGCATATCCGGTTTCTCTGGAGAAAAAAGCCGAAAGTTACCGGACGATGTTTGAGCATGTAGGTCTGGTTTAATATTTAATCCAATAATCAGATGAAAAATGGTTAAAGAGGTTTTATGCTACAGATAAGAAATAAACTTACTATTTGTAAGTTGGTAGCTTTATTTATTCACATATTTGGATATTCAACCCAGCGATAGCTATTAATTTTAATCTCCCGGACATGATGAAAGCTGGACCAGATTAACTGGCTGGCTACCTTTGGTCCATTTTAAAGCTCGAATACGCGACTCCACCTGCTGTATTTCCTCAGGCGAGGCCGGACGTAAAGGACCAATTTCTGCATATAAGCGTACTCCTGGATAACGCTTAAATTTACCTTTCAACAGTGCATGAAACCAAAACAGTTTGCTACTGTTGACGGCTTGTACGCAAGCCAATGGCTGATGCTGTAAATTTTCAGAAAAAGTAGTGGAATAAGTGTCAAAGAAGAAACCCGTGCTGGTCTTTTTGTTGAGGAATAGGGTTCCGATCGGAGTAATACTAGGAAAGCCTTTGGAGTTGACTGTTGCAATAGAGCAATGCATGGCAGCCCGTTGTGCATCAGCGACCACCTGGCGAATCTGTTGCCATTCACTATCAGAAATCATGTCTTGATTCTCTTATTATTTTTTATAAATTTTATAACAACTTACTTAGCTTGGCATTGTCTGAAAAAATTGAAGATAGGGCAGTTTAATCAATCTAAAATGCTATTTACATCATAAAAAAAGAGCCACATGGACTCTTTAAAAAATGGAAAACTCGGCGATTAGCCATCGTATTCGACATAATCCCATAAGTTTAAACGTGCTTTAATTTCCTGACGGATCTCGGGCAACATCGGCAAAAGAGTGCCATCAATCCATAAGCTAAAAGCTTGGGCAGAGAGTACTTGCTGCTGTTCATCGACCAATTGAGCACCTTTCAACATAATGCCTGTCTCATCAGTGGCTTCGATTTCTATACCTTTAAATAAAACCTGTAATTCATAACCGCTATCCTGAATCAGCCATTCCAGTTCGAGCTGAATATTTTCACTGGATTTCAAAACCACCTGTCCCTCAACCGTAGCGGAGTTGGACAGACAGTCATGTTCAACCCGAACTTTGGCCAAATACCATTCTTGCTGGGATAAATCATGGAGGGTTTTTACAGGCGTCAGAATATCACTGAACTTAAACTGACCGCTTAAATCAAAAAATTGCATGGGAGTGGAGAGCGAACAATCGCAAAATACGAGAAAAATGTAATTCTAAAGTAAGCGCAATCGACTGTAAAACCCTTTAAACGATGATTGGGCTAAGTTAGTTTAAGCAGCCATTCTCGAAATACGGGCTTTTCATATCATGTAATTTTTAGGTCATTCCAATGTCATTACATTAGCCATTCACCGGGAAATTTCGTCACCAGATTCATCATAAACCGCTGGAATTTTGTAGTTTCCGGATCATTTAAATGTTGAATGCTACGGCCATCTTTTTGATGTTCTAGCCAAATCATTTCATTTTTTTCATTCAGCTTAAGCTGATAAGCCACGCGTGGTAAGTACTGATCCATCGCACTGGTAATTTCCTTCTGAAAATCTTCCGACTCAATGACCAGACCGACTTCGGTATTCAGATAGGCCGAACGCGGATCAAAATTAAATGAACCGACAAACACCATACCATCCAGATCAAAGAATTTGGCATGTAAACTGGAGCTGTTTTTGTTTTTAGCCGGGATGATATCTCCGGTCATAATTTCATACCAGGTACGTTCCGGCCGGACAATATAGGGTTTAAATTCCCAGAGTTCGATGCCACTTTTCAATAATTGCTCACGATATTGCTGATAATAGGCATGCACCGCAGCCACATCATTGGCCTGAAAAGAGTTGGTCAGGATTCTGATTTTCACACCCTGTTGCGCACGGCGGGTTAAATAGTCGGCCCCTTTTTGCGTAGGAATAAAATACGAGGACACCAGTTCCAGATGATTTTTCGGCTCACCCATCAATTCGAGCATATGGGTATAAATATAATCGCCATTTTTGGCATGAGGACGGGCTTTTGCGGGACTATCCGCAACAAAATAAGCCGGAGCCCAGTGCATAGGTTGTTTTTTTAAGTGCTGTTCGACTTGTTTCTCGGCAATGCCCACCCGGCGTTTGAGTTCAGTTTCATCGACATCTTCACGTGCAAATTCAGCTCTGAGCCTTTTGAGCATTTCAGGATGGCCGGCATCATTTAGCACCTGTCGTACATCATAACTCAGATCATCATTCCAGAAGTTAATAAAGGTCTGATTGGCATCTGTTACGCTTTGACCCGCGAAGAATATATCCACATCGGTGAATTGAAAATCTTCACTGGCATCAAAGTATTCACTGCTGATATTGCGGCCGCCGGTCACGGCTGCAGTTCCGTCTGCAATGATCAATTTATTATGCATGCGATGATTGACCTTTTTCATCCGGAAACCATAATCCAACGCACGTAAATGACGAAATTTATAGGGATTAAAAATCCGGACTTCAAAATTTGGATGCTGGCTTAAAGCAAGAAGCTTGTCATCAAGCTGGGTACCATTTTGATCGTCAATCTGAACCCGCACTTTTACACCGCGATCGGCGGCTTTGAGTAATTGGGACAAGATCATATTGCCAATATAATCATCCTTCCAGATGTAATATTGCAGATCCAGATGATATTTGGCTTTGTTAATCAGGTGCAGACGCGCTGCCATACTCATAAAGCCATCATAGAGCGGCAAGAAAGCCGTTTTACCGCTATTGATCTGCTGTTTTGAAAGTTGATTGTCGATCCAGTGTGCAGGTCGAACCGGCGTGATTTTCGCTTCTTTAGCAGTGTTGGGAGCCAGTTCACAGCCAGAAAGCATGATGCTAAAAGTAAAAATGCTCAAACATACAAAGGGCGAAGGTTTAGTCATTGATGTTCCATTAATTATAGGATCTTTTATTCCTTATCTGGTGATGTTAATAGTTGAATCTCCAAATAGAAAGAGGTTACTGTTAGTCATCTGTAAATCAGCAAAAAAAGGACAGTTTTACATGAAATCACGTGCAGCAGTTGCGTTTGGTCCAGGCCAGCCATTAGAAATTGTAGAAGTGGATGTTGCTCCACCAAAAGCAGGTGAAGTATTGGTAAAAATTAGCCATACAGGCGTGTGTCATACCGATGCATTTACCTTGTCTGGTGAAGATCCTGAAGGTGTATTTCCTGCAATCTTGGGTCATGAAGGTGCGGGTGTGGTCGTTGAAGTAGGTGAAGGCGTCACTAGCCTGAAACCGGGCGATCACGTGATTCCGCTTTATACTGCTGAGTGCGGCGAATGCTTGTTCTGTAAGTCAGGTAAGACCAACCTGTGTGTTGCTGTGCGTGCGACCCAAGGTAAAGGCGTAATGCCAGATGGTACGACCCGTTTCTCTTATAATGGCGAGCCGATCTATCACTATATGGGTTGTTCAACTTTTTCTGAATATACTGTGGTTGCTGAAGTTTCTCTGGCAAAAATTAATCCTGAAGCCAACCACGAGCATGTTTGCCTGCTTGGCTGTGGTGTGACTACTGGTATTGGTGCAGTACATAACACCGCTAAAGTTCAGGAAGGTGACAGTGTTGCAGTATTTGGTTTAGGGGGTATCGGTCTTGCTGTGGTACAAGGCGCACGTCAGGCCAGAGCCGGCCGTATCATTGTGATTGATACCAATCCGGATAAATTTGAACTGGCGAAACAGTTTGGTGCGACAGATTTCCTGAATCCAAAAGACTATGATCAGCCGATCCAGCAAGTGATCGTCGAAATGACTGGTTGGGGTGTAGACCATTCATTCGAATGTATCGGTAATGTAGATGTAATGCGCTCAGCACTGGAATGTGCGCATCGTGGCTGGGGTCAGTCGGTGATTATTGGTGTAGCCGGGGCAGGTAAAGAAATTTCAACCCGTCCATTCCAGTTAGTTACAGGTCGTAAATGGATGGGTACTGCTTTTGGTGGGGTGAAGGGCCGTTCACAATTGCCGGGAATGGTAGAGCAGTCAATGAAAGGTGAAATTCAGCTTGAACCTTTTGTAACGCATACCATGCCACTGGATCAGATCAATGAAGCTTTTGACCTGATGCATGAAGGTAAATCAATCCGTACCGTTATTCATTTTGACTAAGCTGTTTTAATCTAAAAAAGACCGGTTTAATACCGGTCTTTTTTATGCGGCTTTCACTTGATTCAGGATACATTAGTGCATGAAAGCCTCACAGAGAGTCACTGAAATAACACACGCCTGCTAATGTCATTACATGCCAGATGCTTATATTAAATAGGACGTATGAAATACGTGCTAAAACCATTTTAAAGAATAAGGATAAGCTCTATGTCGAATGATAATTTTGATCGTGATGTAATTAAGAATGCACCTAAAGATGTCCGCGATGATTTAAATGCTGATCCAATTACTGGTGAACCTGGCGCACATCCTGTGGGTACAGGTGTAGGTGCCGCAGGTGGCGCAGCAGCAGGTGCAGCTATTGGTGCTGCAGGCGGTCCAGTCGGTGTCGCTGTCGGTGGCGTTGTCGGTGCAGTTGTTGGTGGTCTGGCAGGTAAAGGTGTAGGCGAAGCTATAAATCCAACAGAAGAGCAAGCTTACTGGCGTGATAATTCGATCAATACACCATACTATTCAGATGCCCGTACCACCTATAGCGATCTGGATTATGACCGTGATTATGATACGGCCTATCGAGTCGGTTATGAAAACCGTGGCAGCTATGATGCCCATACCCGTTTTGAAGATGTAGAACCTGATTTGAGACTTAAATGGGAACAAATGAAAGGACAATCACGTTTAAACTGGGAACAGGCTAAATTTGCAGTACGTGATGCCTGGAATCGTGTTTCACGTTAATTTTTAATCTTTGGATTAAACTGAAGTTTCTTTGGTAAAACCCGCGATAGGTTTGTGGGTTTTACCACTTTTGGTGATACATCTCACGGTTTGATGAATTGATAAATAAAAGTAGAAAAGTTAATAAATATTTTTTTATATTTAATGCTTGTCAAATGATCACAGAGCGCGTATTTTAATTTCAGAATCACATTTTATGAAAGACATAACATGTTAAAGCAACCTATCATTTCAAACGCATATTTTTATTTCTGGCAGTTTAGATAATTGCCTGAATGCGTTTGGGCGATGAAAAGGTTGCCCACCAGTTTATACCTGATCGGCAACCCTGATCAGGTTTTTTTATGCCTTTCATTTTTTACAATATTTTGGAGACAGCCATGACAAACTTTAACTATTCATACTTTAACAACTTTTATTGGTCTTATTTTAGTCAGCTAATGACACTCACAACACCTTCGATTAGACCCATAACGCTCAAATAAAAGTTTGGACTGATTGCCAGTCCCAGGATTAAAGTCATGAATACCTCAAATACATCACAACAACATCGCGCTGAAAGCATTTTAACTTTACCTCAGCAGCTTAAGCAGCAATTGCCACTGTCTCCGCAATTGGCCAGCCAAGTCGCTGAACATCGTCAAACCATTCAAAATATATTAGAAGGCAAGGATCATCGTTTGATGGTGATCACAGGCCCATGTTCCATTCATGATGAAGCTTCCGCGCTAGACTATGCAGAAAAATTAAAACAGCTTCAATCACAGGTATCTGATCAGATTTTCCTAGTGATGCGTGCTTATATCGAAAAACCACGGACTACGGTGGGCTGGAAAGGTTTCCTTTACGATCCAAATCTGGATGGTTCATCCAATATGCAATTGGGCTTGGAAAAATCCCGTAACTTATACCTCAAAATCATTGAAATGGGTCTTCCGATTGCCTCTGAAATCCTTAGCCCGATGGCAACAGCGTATTTCGATGACTTATTAGCTTGGGGCGCGATTGGCGCACGTACCAGCGAATCGCAAATTCATCGCGAAATTTCCAGCCATATGCCGTACAGCATCGGTTTCAAAAATGGTACTGACGGTTCGATACAAATTGCCCTAGATGCCATTCAATCTGCCTCTCATCCGCATCAATTCCTGGGGATGAGCCAGTCCGGTTTACCATGCATTTTACACTCGCAAGGTAATCCGAAAGCACATTTGATTTTACGTGGCTCGAATAGCGGACCAAATTACCAATTGTCAGAAATTGAGAAAATCCGGGCCAAACATCAGATCGACTTACCGGCATTGGTGATTGACTGTAGTCATGGCAATAGCTCGAAAAATCCGATGCTGCAACCCGAAGTACTGGAACAGATCGTGGCAGAAAGCTTACAGACCAATGTTCGTGGCGTAATGATAGAAAGTCATTTGGTAGATGGCAACCAGAAAATTTCTGAGAAAATGAATTATGGTCAATCTGTTACTGATGGATGTCTGGGCTGGACAAAAACCGAACAACTGTTGTTAAATATGACTGATTCACTACGACTCGAAGGTTTGAAGCGTAGTGCTTAAAACTGAATGATGTCTTTCCTCAATTGATTGGGGAAAGACAGCTTCGGATGAAGCTGATCAGCACATTTACTTAAATGCTTAAAGCCGCTCATCACAGCGGTTGAAAATAAAAATAATGATTAGAACGATTTTATAAATTGAATAAAAATAAGTAAATTAAAAAATAAACAATAACAATAATTTATTATAGGTCTTACTCCAGCTAATTCTATACGGCTGACCAGTCATGATCTCAGGAATTTCGATATGTATACAACCGAATTGCTCGATGAAGCACGTAAATTTATGCACCATATGCTGACCAAAGTGGTTGAATATGATGGTTCAGACCTTTTTATTACTGCAGATTTCCCACCAAGTATTAAACGACAGGGCTTGATGAAGCCCTTTGGTCAGCAGAAACTCACACCAGATAAAACCCACTTATTTGCCTATTCCTTAATGAACGAGCGGCAAATTCAGGAGTTTGAATCGGTCATGGAATGTAATTTTGGCATTAGTGTACCCGGTGTTTCGCGTTTTCGGGTGAATGTATTCCAGCAACAGCACAATGTCGGCATGGTAATTCGGGCCATTACCACAGACATTCCGAGCTTTCAGCAGTTAGGCTTGCCGAGTTCATTGCAACAGGTCATTATGGAAAAACGTGGGTTGATCCTGGTGGTAGGGGCAACGGGTGTCGGAAAATCTACGACGCTGGCTGCCATGATTGATTATCGTAATACCCATACTGAAGGACATATTATTACCATTGAAGATCCTGTGGAATATGTCTATCAGCATAAAAAATCGATGATTACCCAGCGAGAGATTGGGGTGGATTGTATTTCCTGGCATAACGCGCTTATTAATACCATGCGACAGGCACCCGATGTGATTGTGATCGGTGAAATCCGTGATACAGATAGTATGGAACACGCTATTGCTTTTGCTGAATCAGGACATTTATGTCTTGCAACGCTGCATTCGAATAATGCTGATCAGGCTTTAGACCGGATTATCAACTTTTTTCCGGAAGAACGCCGGAATCAGTTATTGATGGATCTGTCTGCAAATATGAAAGCGGTGATTTCCCAGCGCCTGATCCGTACGGAGGATGGTAAAGACCGCCGTGCAGCAGTAGAAATTCTGCTGAATACACCTTTGGTCTCTGACCTGATCCGTAAAGGTGAGTTTTATGAGCTCAAAACGATTATGGCACGCTCGCGAGAGTTAGGGATGCAGACCTTTGATCAGGCACTCTTCGATTTATACAATCAAGGCATTATTTCTTATGAGGAAGCTTTGCGTAATGCGGATTCCAGTAATGAACTTCGCCTGCAAATCAAGTTAAAAAGTAATCGTCTTAATCCGGTTTTACAGGCGGAAAATACTCAAATTTCTATGCTTGAGCAGTCTAGATCACGTACGCTTTCTACCGGTTAATATTGAGTATTTAGGTAAAATAGAATTCGGCTACAAACATATGACCAATGTCACTTTTAACATTAGGTGACATAATCAGTGTCATGGTCTGAAAGAGAATATTTCTATTTTGGACTTACAAAAGTCATTCCGTATAAGAGATTTTATGTTAAATAAATAGATTTATAGGAATTTTATCAACCACAGTTGAATAGTTGCTATTCAGTAATTGTTATAATTAAAGATTCATTCTTTTATAAATCAAATATAAGAGTTCAACCTATAATACCCTCATAAATTACTATCCAATTAGGAAACTTAATGCGTACCAGCAAAGATCGTATTCGGCATACTCTAGGTTTTGAGATTGTAGGATTAATAATATTCGTTCCATTAGCAAGTTTACTATTCAACTTCGATTTTCATTCAATAGGAATCATGGCCGTTGTTGGTTCAATTATCGCTACGATATGGAACTATATTTATAATTTATTATTTGATCATGGAATGCTGAAACTGCGGGGAAAAGTAGATAAAACAGTTCCATTAAGAGTATTACACGCCTTTTTATTTCAGAGCAGTATATTAATATTATTCTTACCCATGATTGCATTGTACTTAAGCATTAGTCTCTGGGAAGCTTTCATGATGGATATTGCTGTAGTTACTTTTTATCTTGGATATACTTTTGCCTATAATTGGGTTTATGACAAGATATTTCCTATTCCAGCAGTAGCTTTTTCATCCCCATTGGTGACCAAATGAAAATATAGCCTAAAGTAAATGGATTTTTATAGTTTTACTTTAGCTGATGGATAGAAAGTGTCATGGCGGAGATCACTCAGTTATCCGACTGGTCCTGCAGCGACTTTAATTCGTATTTTGGATGCTTATCCACCTCTCATTTAAAAAGTTTAGATAATAAAAAACCCCGGCATCCTGCCAGGGTTTTTCGTATTTGATGCTTAGGTATAACTCCTGTCTACCTTGCTGTCCTTAGCTAGAACTGGCTTTCAGTTCTATTACATCCTATTCCTACATGTTTTTAATCATAGGAAATTTACAGTATTTCGACTATCCGCAAAGAACTGGAATTTTTGTAAGCTAATGCTTACAAAGTTGACTAAAAACTGTCTCGATTTTATCCCCAGAAATTGGGGATATTTTCTGCTCTGAGAAGGCTGCTAACATTGAGAAAAGCTTCAGATAGGTTAAAAAATAATCAATTTTATTGGCGGAATATATCAAAACAGTTTAAAAAAAAGCCGATTTATTTCAAAATCGATTTTTTGCTGTTTTTTTGCTCAGTGTTAAATCTTTAAATTATTGATAATTATATTAATATACAAGTGTACTTCATATAATCGCCATTATGTTAAATGGGTAGTAAATTAGTGGATTATTCATACTTTACCTTTAGAAAAACTTGCAGATCCTTTTTTAATTTGTAATCCTTGCGCCCAAGGGTGCCTAGCTCAGCTAAGGCAGGTGTTTGTTGTAGTCGGGCCGCTACAATATTGATAAAGAGCGCCTGTATGTTTAATTTCAAGATTTTTAATAAAGTCTCTACGGAAGTATTGACGATCAAAAATGACCTTCAGCTTAATGCTGAGCTGCAATTAATTAATAAATATAAAACGGCTACTTCTGAAGATTATAAACAAGCTATTGTTTTAATCTTTAAAGAACGTGGCTATACACGTTTGGAAATAGGTCAATTACTTGGGGAGCTAAAAGCTTTATAAAATACTGATTAAAAAAGCTTGGATAATCCATCCAGGCTTTATAAAAAAGTACCTAGCTGTTACCCTTGTCCTGATTTTTTTTACTCTAAAAAGTTCCTCCATCTTATGACACTTACGCCACCTTAAGTTTATTTACCGTCTTAAATCTGTAAATAACTCATCACTGTCTAGTGATGTGGTGTAGTCACTTGTGTGTTGTATATATCACATCACTAGCCTATCTGAAAAATTAAAAAACAGGCTATGTTTATGTTATCTAATGTCCGAGAACAGTGGTTCTCTAACATCCGTGGGGATGTACTTGCCGGATTAGTCGTCGGTCTTGCACTCATCCCTGAAGCCATCGCATTTTCAATTATTGCAGGTGTAGATCCTAAAGTCGGTCTATACGCATCCTTCTGTATTGCCGTCGTGATTTCTTTCGTAGGTGGTCGTCCAGCAATGATTTCAGCTGCCACAGGAGCTATGGCACTGCTCATGGTTACTTTGGTCAAAGAGCATGGGCTTGAATACCTGCTTGCAGCAACAATTTTGACGGGTGTAATTCAAATAATGGCAGGCTATTTAAAGCTCGCCAAGTTAATGCGATTCGTATCTAAATCTGTGGTTATTGGATTCGTAAATGCGTTAGCGATCTTAATTTTCATGGCTCAGTTGCCTGAACTGATTAATGTGACCTGGTATGTATATGCTCTGGTTGCTTTAGGTCTGGCGATTATTTATCTCTTTCCTTTGGTTCCCAAATTAGGAAAATTACTCCCTTCTCCACTTGTCTGCATCATTGCAATCACATTACTGGCAATTGCTCTAGGAATTGATATACGAACTGTGGGTGATATGGGATCGTTACCTGACACACTTCCAATGTTCTTGATTCCAAATATTCCTTTGAATATTGAAACACTAATGATTATTTTGCCTTATTCAGTCGCACTGGCGGCTGTAGGTTTACTTGAATCGATGATGACAGCAACCATCGTGGATGAAATGACAGATACGCCAAGTGATAAATATCAGGAGTGTAAGGGACAAGGGATTGCGAATATTGCTTCTGGCTTTATGGGTGGAATGGCTGGCTGTGCGATGATTGGTCAATCTATGATTAACGTAAAATCAGGTGGCCTTACACGCTTATCAACTTTCTCTGCGGGTATTTTTCTTCTTATTCTAGTTGTATTTATCAGCGACTGGCTCAAAGTAATTCCAATGGCTGCATTGGTAGCGGTAATGATCATGGTCTCTATCAGTACTTTTGAATGGAGTTCTGTCACTCAGTTAAAAAATAATCCTAAGAGCAGCAATATAGTAATGATTGCGACTGTGATTGTAGTTGTTGCTACGCATAACCTGGCTTTGGGTGTGTTAACAGGCGTATTACTTTCAGCCTTATTCTTAGCGAATAAACTTGAAAATGATATCCAGGTGACAGCATCTTTTGAAGGAACAGCTCGTTTATATGATTTGAGAGGTCAGATCTTTTTTAGTTCTTCTGAAAAATTCATGCAAGGTTTCGACTTTAAAGAGGATGTAAAGGATGTGATTATTGATTTGACCCATTCTCACATTTGGGATGTAACATCAGTCGCCATGCTTGATTCTGTTGTAAATAAATTTCAAAAGACTGGTGTAAATGTCACTGTGCGTGGCTTAAATGAAGCAAGTTCTATCATGATTGATAAGTATGGGACCCATGCCAGAATTTAAGTTCAGGAGATTCTACATTTATGTAGAATCTCTAAAATTAATATAATACACCTTATACGAAATGCTCTTTTTATCTTGTTTTAAATCATATTTTTACAGTCAAATAAAAATCCTAACTTAGCTGAATTTGGCTTTTTTAATAATTTACGAAGTTCCACGCTTACTATTTGAGCAATTTTCCACGGTTTTGTTCAATTTTCATAAACATTGTCCTATTTTTCATAATTCATCATTGCATGTGGTAGAACCGAAATTGGTACATAAAAAATAGGGGAGTTGGTAATCATAAGGAAAGAAAAATAACATTCTATATGTCGCAAATGATAAATAATGAATCGTCTGACAGAGTTTTACCATTTAAATGACAATCTTCTTTTTGAGCAGAGTTGCTTTAAAAAAAAGCGTACATATTACAGGTTAATTTCATTTTTATTGAAGTAAGTCACATAAAAACTTTAAAATATTTTCGTTATAAATCAAATGTGTTTGAGGTTTTTTAAAAAACGCTGCACAATGAAATCAAAATATTTTGGCATAAATCTAAGATTGAGATTTGTGCCGTTGTGCATTTCCGGGGGAAAAGATGTTCACGGCAGAATTGTTGGACGAAGCAAAAAAATTCATGCATCACATGCTGACTAAGGTGGTGGAATATGGCGGTTCAGATTTATTTATTACGGCTGATTTTCCACCGAGTATTAAACATCAAGGCTTAATGAAACCTTTTGGACAGCAGGAACTCACGGCTGAAAAAACCAAGCTGTTTGCCTACAGCTTGATGAATGATAAACAGCGTAAAGAATTTGAAACTGAACTTGAGTGCAATTTTGCCATCACCGTGCCAGGTGTTTCCCGTTTCCGGGTCAATTTGTTTGTACAACAACTCAATGTCGGGATGGTAATTCGTACCATTACTGCAGAAATTCCAAATTTCCAGAAGCTGAAATTACCGGAATCACTGAAACATGTGATTATGGAAAAACGTGGACTGGTACTGGTAGTCGGAGGAACAGGTTCAGGTAAGTCTACCTCTCTGGCGGCCATGATTGATTACCGTAATGAAAATTCAGCCGGGCATATCATTACTGTAGAAGATCCAGTGGAATATGTGCATAAACATAAAAAATCCATGATTACCCATCGTGAAGTCGGAGTGGACTGCCATTCCTGGCATAATGCGCTGAAAAATACCTTGCGTCAGGCGCCAGATGTTATTCTGATTGGGGAAATCCGAGATACTGAAACCATGGAACACGCGATTGCTTTTGCTGAAACCGGACATCTGTGTCTGGGAACGCTGCACTCGAACAATGCCAACCAGACTTTGGACCGGATTATTAACTTCTTCCCGGAAGAACGCCGGAACCAGTTATTGATGGATCTGTCATCCAATATGAAGGCAATTATTTCACAGCGTTTAATCCGTACTCAGGATGGTAAGGGCCGTCGTGCAGCGATTGAAATCATGTTAAATACGCCACTGATTTCAGACCTGATTCTGAAAGGCGAGTTCCATGAACTGAAAGCGATTATGGCGAAATCGCGTGAACTGGGCATGCAGACTTTTGACCAGGCCTTATTTGATCTGTATAACGAGGGTGAAATTTCTTATGAAGAAGCCTTGCGCAATGCCGATTCTACCAATGAGTTACGTTTGCAGATCAAGCTGAAAAGTAACCGCCAGGACACGGCTGTAGCCACTGAAGCGACTCAATTCACCATGATGCAAGAGCCAAAAACGGAAGAGAAAGAAGCTGAGAATACTTCGGTTTCAGAATAAATATTTACTCAAAAAATCACAGGCAGAAAATTCTGCCTGTTTTTATTTATCTTATTTATTATTCAATTCAATCAATGAAAACTAGACGGTTTTACGTTGTACCATCAGCTTAAAATAAATAATGCTGCTCAGGGTTAAAATACCACACAGCATAAAAGCAAACTGATAACTATAAGCTGCAATGATGGCACCAATCAGCAGTGAACCAATGGCAATACCCAAATCATAGAACGTATAAAAAGTTGAGGTTGCATAGCCAATTCGATGCTTGGGTGCACGTTGAATCGCCAAGGTTTGAATACACGGTTGTACACTGCCAAAACCCACGCCAACCATAACTGCAGCCAGCATAAATCCCCATAGGGTCTGAATCTGGCTCAGTAAAAATAAACCCAAACTAAAAGCCAGCAGCGCCGGATAAATCACATATTGTGGACCTTTACGATCATAAATTTTTCCGGTGATTGGACGCAGGCTCATCATGGAAATCGCAAAAACCACAAAGAATAAACCCGCATAGGCCATTAAATCCTTGCTGGCTGCGAAGGGTGCGATAAAGGACATAATGCTGGCATAAGAAAAAGAAATCAGCATGGCTAATACCGCGACAGGCAGCACTTTCTTTTCCATAAAATCTGTCAGGCCAAGCGAGGTTTTCTTGTGGGTATTTTCGATGATTTTTTCAGGCTCTTTCACTGGAATCATAAAACAGAAGGCAAATCCGATAAAAACTAAGGCGATCAATAGCGTACTGACCTGAAAATAAGACCAGTATTCAATCAGGCTCAGACCAATGAAAGGACCCAAGACAATCCCCAGATTTACCGACATGACAAAATAGCCCATGCCTTCGCCTTTACGCTGCTCCGGAATAAACTGGTTCGCGACAGGCACGCAAACTGTGGTCAAGATACTGAACCAGATGCCATGTAACAAACGGATGATAAACAGAATCGTGAGCTGATCTGCCAGCAGATAAGTAAGTGAAAATAGGCTAAAGAACACTTCTGAAATAATTAGGGTTCTACGTACCCCAAATTTTTCGATAATTAAACCGCTAAAAGGACGCACTGCAATGGCAGAGACCATAAACAAGGTCATGGCCAGACCTGCCTGAGTCAGGTTGCCGCCTAATTCTTTTAAGATGTATATTGGCAAAATTGTGGTTTGCGCAAAATAGAAAATAAATAAAAACAGGTTGTTCGCCAGACAAAGTACAAATGACTTGGTCCATAGTGGCGCTGCAATGGCGTTCATGATTTTCCTAAAATGATATGCTGTGAGACGCTGGGCTCAGCATGGGAAATTATTGTTATAAATAAGCGCGCCCTATTCAGGAGCGAAGCGAATATGATCAAAACTTTAAGAAAAATAAGTGAAAAATACAATAATATTTTGTGATAAATGCATGAAATTTAATTTGAACTGGAAAATACAACAACTGGTCTGCAATAAAAAATCAGCCCGGAGGCTGATTTTCTAAATTTAAACCGGCTTAGAGGCCAGCTTCATATTCTGTATTTGAAAGAAGCTTTTCAACATCTTCCATATTGTCTGGCTTGATTTTATAGATCCAGCCTTTGCCATATGGGTCGTCATTAATGAAATCTGGATCATCTTCAAGATCAGGATTGATTTCAACCACTACGCCAGACACCGGCGCATGAATATCAGAAGCAGTTTTAACTGATTCAACCACACCGGCTTGTTCGCCCGCAGTGATATGTGAATCAAGATCTGGTGCTTCTACATAAACCAAATCACCTAACGCATCCTGTGCATGGTCGGAAATACCGGTCACAACAAGATCACCCTCAATGCGCACCCATTCATGTGTACTTGCGTACTTTAATTCTGCAGGATGATTCATTGATAACTCCTTAAAAATCTTAAGATCATTTTTGACATGTTTTATACATTCTTTTTAAGCAAAACAAAAGGCTTATGCTCCCTTATAAATAAGGATCTTTGCGCCAGTTGCTCGGGCTGCGACCACTCCAGCGTTTAAACGCCCGGCTAAAATTGGCGACATCACTATAACCCAGTTCATCGGCAATCTGTTCCAGAGTAAAATCTGTCCGGGACAATAATGAGGTGGCATGCCGGTAACGCACTTCATCGACCAGAGTAGAAAAGGAGGTGCCTTCGGCAGCGAGTTGACGTTTTAAGGTGCGGTCAGACATGTGCAAGCGATCCGCCACACTTTCAATACTGAGATAATGTTGCTCGGCATGGGTCAGGATATCTCGGACACGCATGGCAATCCGGTGCCGTTCACCCAAGGCAGAAAGTTCCGTTTCACACTGGTTAATCGCAATCTGGCTGGCAATTGGATCGGCATGTACCAGCTTGTTCATCAGGTAGCTTTTATCAAAACTCAGAATTAAATGCGGCTGTTCAAAGCGGAACTGATGGGTTGGGAACTTCGCCATAAAGCGTTCAAATCCTTCGGGATTTTTAAAATCGAAGTCAATTTCTCCTGTCGCATCAGTAACGCCTGTAATCGCTTTGGCCATACTGATCAGGCCGATCATCAAGGCAATTGAAATTTCAGTACGCAGGGGCTCCAGCTGAATATCGGTTTGTAACTGTACCGTTGCTTTGGCACCAAAGGTTGAGAAAAATAGTTGCAGGAAGGGTAAACGTAGCTGAATAAATCGGTTCGCCAGTACCAGCGCATCGGTAATATTATTCGCCGTCATAATCGCATAGCCGATAAAGCCATGAATGGAAATCCGCATCTGTGTGCCGAGATGATAGCCCAAGGTCGGCTCGCCGGTCAGTTTCAGGGCATATTTGACCAGTTCGTTGGCGACAGGGGTTGGAATACGAAAATCAGGATCTGCCAACTGTTCACTGGTCAGGCCAAAAGGTTGGAAAAGCGACTCATTGTTATAACCCCAGCGGGAAATGACATCGAGAAGCAGGAGACCATAAACACCTGGAATTCCTTGGTCTTGGCGTGGAGCAATTGTTTTCATGCGCGATCCGTTGCACTCAT
This sequence comes from Acinetobacter sp., assembly GCF_049284435.1. GTDB lineage: Bacteria > Pseudomonadota > Gammaproteobacteria > Pseudomonadales > Moraxellaceae > Acinetobacter. The sequence continues at coordinate 16,581 of NZ_JBAPXX010000122.1, forward strand.
TCAAATTTTTTTATTTATAAATAGATATTGGCATTAAGCCGCCAAATTTTTCATTAAAATTGTTGGACAAAATTTTGGCGATTGTGACTCTCCCACTGGCAGATTAGCCTGAATTCAGCATTAAAATCAATTTAAACCACATAATTTTATTGATGAAATCAAAATTATTTTATTGAACCCGTCACATCTCTGCATTGGCTGGCTCAGGACAAGAAGATTGGTTGAGCATTGAACAGGACTTCATTAGAGTGCTTTCAGAACTAGAGAGTTATGTCATTTCATTAAAATACCAGATAGATGGCAACTTAAGGTTCATCTGTATAGAAGATTTTAAAAAGAAAGGTCTGGGCAAAGTTTTCCTTTTTCCAGACCTGTTCAATATTAAGGACGAGCAGATCATCAGAAGTTTTGAAATCTTCTAGAGATCATATTATTCATGATCTTTCGATGTTTTGACCTGTTGCTGAATCAGCATGCCGCCAGTTTGACGCTGCCAAAGCTGGGCATAGATACCATTTAATGCCACCAGTTCATCATGCGTGCCTTGCTCGGCGATTCGACCCTGATCCAGCACAATCAGACGATCCATCTGGGCAATGGTCGACAGGCGATGCGCAATTGCAATCACAGTTTTACCTTGCATCAAGTCGTCCAGACTGTTTTGAATGGCGGCTTCGACTTCAGAATCCAGCGCACTGGTCGCTTCATCCAGAATTAGAATTGGAGCATCTTTCAGGAACACCCGGGCAATTGCAATCCGCTGACGCTGTCCGCCGGAAAGTTTCACGCCACGTTCACCGACATAGGCTTCATAGCCTTTTTTGCCACGCAAATCAGTCAGATTTGGAATAAATTCTTCCGCTTTGGCTTTACGCACAGCTTCAAACATTTCTTCATCAGTCGCATCCGGACGACCATATTTAATATTTTCCGCGACAGTGCGATGCAGTAGTGAAGTATCTTGTGTCACCAAAGCAATGTTCTTGCGCAAACTGTCCTGAGTTACATCATCAATATCCTGACCGTCAATCAAGATACGACCCTGGTTGATATGATAAAAGTGCAGCAACAGTTGAATCAGGGTAGATTTCCCGGCACCTGAACGGCCGACAATACCAATCTTTTCGCCTGGGCGAATGGTCAGATTAAACTGATCAATCACGTTTTTATCATTATAGGCAAAGCTGACATTTTCGAATTTAATTTCACCGTGATTGAGCTGTAGCTCTTTGGCACCCGGTTTATCTTCAATGGCAATTTTGCGGCCTAAAGTTTTCATACCATCCTGAATGGTACCGACATTTTCAAACAGGGCAGAGGTCTGCCACATCATAAATTCGGCAATACTGTTCAGTTTCAGTACCATTGCCGTAGTTGCTGCAATAATGCCTAGCTCGGCCTGACCTTCCATCCAGAGCCAGATCGCGGTACCCAGTACGCCGCCGTATAACACCACACTTAAGAGCAAGATGCTGATCTCGTATTGAGCACCCAGACGCATCTGTTTATACACTGTTACCATAAATTCCTGCATCGAAGTCTTGGCATACTGGCTTTCACGACCAGCATGGGCAAACAGCTTGACAGTCTGGATATTGGTATAGGCATCTGTGATACGCCCGGTCATGACAGCACGGGCATCGGCCTGAGCATTAGAAATTTTGCTCAAACGCGGGATGAAGTAACACGCTGCACAGATAAACAAGGCTAGCCAGACCATCAATGGAATGATCAGCAAGGGTGAAATTGCACCTAAAACAATATTGATGGTGATGAAATAAATCAGCACATAAGCCAGCATGTCACCCAGAATGACCCAGAATTCGCGTACTGCCAGAGCGGTTTGCATGACTTTGGCCGATAATCGTCCGGCAAAATCATTGTGGAAAAAATCCAGGCTCTGTTTCATCAGCAGATTATGAAAGCGCCAGCGTAAACGCATCGGGAAGTTGCTATACAGAATCTGATGTTTGATTAGGGATTGCGCGTTGGCGAAAAAAATATTGGCCAGAAGAACAATAATCAACAAGGTTAGATTGCTGGCATGTTGGTCCAAGAAAGTATCGGGCTGGCTTTTACTGAGCCAGTTCACCAGCTCACCAATTTTTGAATACAGAAAAGCTTCGAAGCTGGCAGCACCGGCAGTACACAGCACCAGAATCAGCAAATAACGGCGGACTCCATAGGCGGCCTGCCAGACAAATGGAAAAAACTTGGTCGGTAAAGGTTGATTCAGATTTTTGGTGGGATAGGGGTCAACCAGTCTTTCAAGCCATCGAAACATTATCGTACTCTTATCTATCATGCATTTTGCTTTTCGGGAATTATAAAGGATTCTGTTTTTTTAAGCCCGTAATTGGGTGAAATTGCCACAAAATGATTCACTCAATTAAAACTTAGATTATAAAAATTAAACTAAAGCTAGATTTATGCCTGTCAGGATTTAAACAGATGAGGAAATAAAAAAGCCTGAAATGCAGCAGCACCTCAGGCTTGAGATTGGATGACTTATGTTTAAGTAATAATAGAAGACGGTTGAGTAAATGCTTCCTTTAAATCAAGACCTGAAGGCGCTTGATACACCTTTAAACCAAATTCCGGAATAATCGCCAGCAGATGATCCATGATATCAGACTGGATATTTTCATACTCGACCCAGGCGGTAGTATTGGTAAAGGCATAAATCTCTAGCGGCAGACCTTCACTGGTTGGCTGCAATTGGCGCACCATTAGGGAATGATTTTTACTAATACCGGAATGTTGTTGCAGATAAAACTCTACATAGGCACGGAAAGTTCCCAGATTGGTGAGACGGCGCTGATTGTATTGCGAATGATGACTCAATTGCAGGTTAAATTGTTCCAGCTCTTCTGATTTGCTATTCAGGTACTGATCCAGCAAAATAAAATTTTTCAGCTTGTTCTGTTCTTCAGCCGACATAAAATGCACGCTGCTTTGATCAATATGAATCGAGCGCTTGATCCGGCGCGCACCGGCTTCCTGCATGCCACGCCAGTTTTTAAAGGTATCCGTCACCAGTTTGTTGGTGGGAATCGTGGTCACTGTTTTATCAAAGTTCTGTACCGTAATGGTATGTAATGACATATCAATGACATCGCCGTCCGCATTCAGCGAGGGCATTTCGATCCAGTCGCCAATCCGTACCATGTCATAGGATGAAATCTGCACCGAAGCCACCAGCGACAAAATGGTATTTTGAAAGACCAGCATCAACACCGCTGCCATGGCACCGAAGCCAGCCAGCAAGGTAAAAACATCCTTTTTCAGGAAAGTGCCGAGAATCATCAGGCCACAGACAATAAAGATAATCAGCTTGACCAGCTGCAAATAGCCTTTAATCGGTTTATTACGTGACTTAGGATTACGCTGATAGACCAGATTAAAAATATTCAGTAATTCACCAAGAGCCAGGGCAATCGTCAGGAAGATAAATGCTTGTGCACCCATTTGCACAAAGGATTCAACCTTGTCAGATAAATGCGGTACTGTGGTAATCCCGTTCATTATCACGACTGCCGGAACAATATTGGCAATCCGGCGAATCACGCTATGCTCAGCAAAAATCTGATTATTCGCAAAAGGCATTCTGGAAATCAGTTGACGTATTCCGCGTACCACAATTTGCTTGGCAAATAAATTGGCAAGAATCGCCAGTAAAATCACAATACTCAGTGAAGATAGCATTTCCAGCCATGGGTACTGATTTGCCCATTCTTGAATATTCCGAATAAAATTAAACTGTTCCAAACGATCTTTCTCTTCAATCAAAAATTTAGATCAAGTTTATAGTCTTGGATCAGATTTTTTAATATTGGATAACTTTTTAAAACATATCTATTGGTGCAAATCATTCAATAAAAGTGCCTACAAATAAAAAACCGGCGAATTCGCCGGTTTCTGATCTTCGATATTGCTGCTACTGAATAGGCACTGTTACCACATCAAATCATCAGGAATGACATAAGCTGCATATGGATCTTCTTCATCGGTAGTTTCTTCATTTTTCTCTGAATTATTCACAATGATAAAGCCCTGCATTTTCGCATTGATACGATCTGCCAGAGCTTTAGGCAAGAAAGCATAGCTGTCATTTTCACGTGCAATGACCAGACTACCTGCCACCAGCGCATTATAGATTTGCTGGTTCAAATAGACCTTTTTGATTTTGCTGTCATCAATAAACTGATACACCGCATCACCGTCAGTATCACGGATTTTGTGCTGATTAATCATTTGCATGATCGCGGCTTTCAGCTCTTTTTCCTGCAAAGCTGCTTTTTTCTCTTGCTCAATCGCCTGATCTTTGGCCATTTTTTGCTGTTTGTCTTGTTCAATCTTGGCCTTGATTTCAGCCTCAGTGCTGTCACCAGTGCGTTTTTCATGCACAGCCTGTTTAGACAGTTTTTTGGCTTTTTTATTGTCGACCAATCCTGCCTTTAACAATTGTGCCTGCAATGCATTTTTAACCATGAGAATGTCCAGATATTAGTCGTGTTGATGTCGATAACGTAAATAAATCACCCAATACGTGAGACTGAGAACCAGACTCAGCACTGCCGGGATCAGGAATGCATTTAATTTTAAATAAGGATATAGCCAGCTGGCAAGAATACCGCCGCTTAAAAAACCGAGCAAAATAAGCAGATGCAAAACCACGCGTCGTGATTCTACCTCTAAACCGCGCAAACGGTAGCCCATCGCCAAGCCGAGGTCGGTCAGTACGCCAGATAAATGCGTGGTGCGAATAATGGCGCCTTTATAGTGGCTGACCATGGCATTTTGCACACCCATGGCAACACAGGCCCATAACAAGGCATAGCGCGGGAAATAGGGCAATAATAACCAGCAGATCAAAATAAAAATAGCCACCAGGCTTAAAGGATAACCATAAAGTTGCCCCAAGCGAAAGTGACTATTTCCAAGAATCAGCCCGCTATAGGATGAGCCAATGACATAGCAGAGTGTGATCAGAAAGAGATAAAACATCTGTTCTGGTTGCCAGTTCAGCAGGGCCATGGCCAGCATACTGACATTACCGGTCATATGTGAAACAGACTGGTGCAGTACCGTCACCAGACCCAGGACGTTAATCATGCCGGCATTGACCGCAAGAAAAAACGCCCCTAATTGTACCCAGGTAGGTAAACGCTGTAATGGCATAACAACATCATTGGCTAAACGTATTGATTAATCAATATAAAATCAATTTGATGCGCGGTCTACTGCTGTAGTAAATAAAACATCGGTTGATGAGTTTAGCGCAGTTTCAGTAGAATCCTGCAATACGCTGATCACCATACCAATCGCAACGACTTGCATGGCAATATCCGAAGAAATCCCAAACAGGCCACATGCAACTGGAATCAGTAACAATGAACCGCCTGCAACACCTGAAGCGCCACATGCCGAGACGGTTGCCACCACAGAAAGAATGAGCATGGTGGTAAAGTCGACATTAATACCCAAGGTATTCACGGCTGCCAGTGATAATACGGTAATGGTCACAGAAGCACCAGCCATATTGATCGTTGCACCCAGTGGAATCGCGATACTAGAGGTGGATTCTTTTACACCCAGACGTTTTGCCAGATCCAGATTGACTGGAATATTGGCTGCCGAACTGCGGGTAAAGAAGGCAGTGATCCCACTTTCACGCAAACAAGTGAACACCAGAGGATATGGATTACTACGTGTCACCATACCGACTAAAAGTGGATTGATCACCAATGCAACAAAAACCATGGTGCCAAGTAATACTGTCAGTACATGTACATAACTAGTTAAGGTTTCCAGACCTGATTCGGCAAAAGTTACTGCCACCAGACCGAAAATACCAATCGGTGCAAAGCTGATCACCAGACGAATCACATGGTTAATGGCAAAAGCGGCATCATTCAGGACAGTTTTGGTGGTATCGGATGCATGACGTAAGGCAATACCCAAAGCCACTGCCCAGGCCAAAATACCAATAAAGTTCGCTTCAGCAATCGCAACTACAGGGTTGGCGACAAAACTAAGCACTAGGTTTTTCAGAATTTCGACCAGACTACCGGGTGGCTGCAAGTCAGCTTGTGCCGCAATATCCAGTAAGAGCGTACTTGGAAAGATAATGCTGGCCACAACGGCACTGAGTGCTGCCAGGAACATACCGACCGCATACATCATCATAATCGGTTTGATGGCGGCGTTGGATTGGCCCACCTTAAAATTCGCGATAGAAGCTAAAACTAAAATGAAAACCAGAATCGGTGCAACAGACTTCAAGGCTTTAATAAACAGGTCGCCCAATAGGCTTAATGAGGGAGTAGCTTCGGGAAATACCACAGCCACACCCACACCTAAAATAATGGCGATGATGATTCGAGAGACTAAGCTCATGCGCATAAGGGCAGAAAACATAAGGTTGCCTTGTGAAAATTACGAGGGCTAAATTTGGGAAAAAGTTGCGCTATTTTATACTTAATTTAAACAAGGCTTAAAATATATTTTTATATAAAACCCAAGATATTGATATTATTTATTTATTCTAAAATTAATTGGTTTAAAACAGCGCTTATATTGAAGAAAAACTTCTTAAAATGATGAATAAATCAGCGCTTTTAAAATTATATTCATGAAATAAATATCAAAGTTAAATAGATAAATTCAAATTATATTTGAAAATTTAAAAAAGTTGGAACTTATGACCGGTTTAAATCTCCGGCCATAAGTTCAAGTATCTGCTGTTCTAAATCGTATAATCTTTATGCTGCTCAAAGATCTCTGGCGCCAGGTCTTGAATCGCCTGAAAATGCGTCAGATAAATGCGCCCGCTTAGATGCGTCATCAATTTAGAAGCTTGCAGCTTGTCCATGACCGGACCTTTGACTTCGGCAAAATGCAGGCGAATATCCAGTTTGGCCAGTTCAGCATTTAAATCTTCCAGCATTTCCAAGGCACTCAGATCAATCGCACTGATGCTCGAACAGTTGATAATCACATGTTGTAACTTGTCATTCAGGCTGATCTCATTGATCAGATAACCTTTGAAGCTATTGGCATTCAGAAACGTTAGATTCTCATCAATCCGCAGTGACAGCACCCGATTGGAGGTACTGACCTGATGCCGCTGAATATTTCGAAAATGCTGGGTTCCTTCGACCAGACCGACAACCGCAATATGCGGACGGCTGATTCTCCATAGCATCAGCACAAAGGTCGACACGATCCCAATGATCAAACCGGTGGAAATATCAATCAGGACCACGCCGAGAAAGGTAATCCACATGGCAAGGCCATCTGCCTTGGAATAACGCCAAGCATCAAAAAATGGCTGGAAATTAACCAACTTCCAGATGGAAACAATAATCGTCGCGGCCAGAATGGTCAGCGGCAGATCTTCAAAAAATCCGGTAAAGAACAAGCTCACGAAAATAATCAGAATCGAGGATAAAACACCGGCCATGGGTGATTTAGCACCGGCATCGGCGTTCACCACCGTCCGTGACAGGCTGCCCGTCACAGGAAAAGCTGAACTCACGCCCGCACTGATATTGGCCAGGCCGAGCGCAATCAGTTCCTGATTACTGTTTAAATGACTGCGTTGCTGTAAGGCCGTGGCTTGAGCAATCGATAGTGACTCCACAAAGCTGATCATGGCGATCATGCTGGCACCCGGTAACAAGGTCATCACCAGTTCCCAGTTCCAATGTGGAAAAGATAAAGGTGGAAAACCGGAAGGAATTGCACCGACCGTTTTAATGCCCTGAAGCTTTAAATCCAGAAATACAATTGCTGTAATGCCGAGACACACCAGAATCAGGGGCACCGCACGGACTAAAAAATCTGTAGAACCGATCCGGCTTTGTACAGCCTGAGATTTTAATAACTTGGGCAGATAGATCAGCAGACCGATAGAGAGCAGGCCGAAAATTAGGCTCGGCACGTGCAGCACCGGGAAATATTGCAGCAGACTGCTGACAAACTCCGGAATGTTATTGGCTTTTAAGGGAAGATCAACCAAAAACTTTAACTGCCCAAAAGCAATCAATAAGGCAGAGGCAATAATAAAGCTTTGGATCACTGGATGACTGATCAACTGGATCAGAAAACCAAAACGGAATAATCCCAAAAGCAGGGAAATAATCCCGACCATGATTGCCAATAAAGTCGCAGCTTCGATGTAGACCGGTGAGCCGACTTCAAAAAGTGGATTGAGCGTAGCAAAAGTCATCATGGAAATGATCGCCACCGGGCCAATCGATAAAGTCGAACTCCCACCGAGCAGAGCATAAATGATCATCGGCAGGATGCTGGCATATAAGCCCATGATCGGCGGCAATCCTGCCAGCATGGCATAGGCCATCCCTTGAGGCACCAGCATCGCCACTACAATCAGGGCAGCCAGTACATCGGATTTAAATTTGACCGGCGTATAGTGGCTTAACCAGGCCCAGGCAGGCAGTCTATGCAGAATTTTAGACTTGAAATTTGGCATAAAAAGGTCTAAATCACAAATATAGATATATTATGCACAAATTCTGCTAAGAAGTCTTAGTTGATCCAGCTTCTTGATGATTCATGTTTAAAATGAATCATCTGAGCCAGTCACGTATCATTTCAAAAACTCTATTTTAAAGTTCTATGATCGTGAATTAATGGTATAGAACAATATCAATAAGAGTTTAAAGAAACTCATCTTGATGACTGAAAAAGAAAGATTCGTTATTTAGCTGGATTGCCGCAATACAATTGATAAAGGGTATTTAAGACCACAATCAAATTTTGATCTTTAATTGAATAATAAATCTGTTTGCCATCGCGTCGAGTATCTACCACATCGCTTTTACGCAGCATCATGAGCTGCTGGGAAAGTGTCGGCTGTTTAATCTCAGTCATTTCCTCAATTTCTGAAACATTCAGTTCCGCTTGAGACAGATGACATAAAATGAGAAGACGGTCGGTATTGGCCAGAGATTTTAAAATGCCGACGACCTGTTCTGCTGAATCGCGCATAGTCGTGATTTCAAAATCGGGTTTCATTCAATATGTCCATTATAAAGTTACAGCCCGCTAATTATACGAGTCTTAGCCCGTAATACCTTGCTAAAAACAGTTAAGTTTTATGGTTTTTAATGAATTGAATTATCAATTAAAATTATATTTTAAATATTGATAGATAAGATAAATTTATTGCATAGTGTAGAAAGTATTTTAGTTCACATTCGTGCAATGAAGTGCAAGTTTCATCAAACATCTACAAAGCAAAAAAATGCTTGTATGATGTTTAAGCGACTTGAACCAATAACATCAGGGATATCATCATGAGTACAGATTCAGCTTTTCCAACACCGAATAATTTAGGTATAGCGGTTTATAGTAATAATGCAGACGCGATTGGAAATACACCGCTTGTTCGTATTAATCGTGTGATTTCCGGTCCGGCCACTGTACTTGCGAAAATTGAAAGCCGTAATCCAGCATTTTCAGTCAAGTGTCGTATAGGTGCTGCATTGATTAATGAGGCTGAAAAATCTGGCAAACTCAAACCAGGTATGCATATTGTCGAGCCGACTAGTGGCAATACTGGGATTGCCCTGGCTTTTGTTGCCGCGGCCAAAGGTTATGACATTACTTTAACCATGCCTTCAAGTATGAGTATTGAACGCCGTAAGGTGGTGAAAGCATTGGGTGCCAATCTGGTTTTGACTGATCCGGCCAAAGGCATGAAGGGTGCGATTGAAGAAGCAGAACGTTTGCTGAATCAGAACCCTGAACAATATTTCCTGCCACAACAGTTTGTAAATCCGGCTAACCCAAACATTCATGAAGAAACCACGGGCCCAGAAATCTGGGAAGCGACTGCGGGAAATGTTGATATTCTGGTCGCAGGTGTCGGAACGGGTGGAACCATTACCGGTATTTCACGCTACTTTGAAAAGGTAAAAAATAAGCCTTTATATTCAGTGGCGGTGGAACCCGCTGAGTCTGCAATTATTGGTCAGGCCAAACGTGGTGAAGACATTACACCTGGACCACACAAAATTCAGGGGATTGGTGCCAACTTCATTCCAGGCAATCTGGATTTAGACCTCGTTGATGAAGTGATTGCCATTAATAGCGCAGATGCAGTCGAGTGGGCGCGTAAAACAGCGGCTCAGGAAGGTATCCTGGTCGGCATTTCAAGTGGTGCGGCCATGGCAGCAGCAGCCCAATTGGCGGCTCGCCCTGAAAATGCCGGTAAAAATATTGTGGTGATTTTGCCAGACGGTGGTGAACGTTACCTGTCTTCGGTCTTGTTTGAAGATATTTCTGCCGAATAACATTGATGCATTTTATATTTTAAATACTGCCATACAAGCCCGAAGTCATCTTCGGGCTTTTTTATCTTTTTTTATTTAGTTCTCTTTGCTGGCAGTAGGACGCTGCATTATTTTTAAAATAGTCAGATGAAGGACTTGACCTTACCATGATGGGAATGTTTAAGCTATAACATCAACAGTGAGTTGAGGCATGGAATGGGTATGGCAGAACAAGATAGCAACCGCTTATATGAGCAGCAGGTGCAGATTGGCGGTATGACCTGTGCCTCCTGTGTAGCTCGGGTGGAAAAAGCCTTGAAAAAAATTGAAGGCGTGGTCGAGGCATCTGTCAACCTGTCGACTGAAAAAGCTTTTATTAAAAGCCAGAAACCGATTGCTGCCGCTGCGCTGGTTCAAGCAATTGAAAAATCCGGTTTTGATGTACCGACGCAACAGTTTGATTTGAACATTGAAGGTATGACCTGTGCATCCTGTGTGGCTCGCGTAGAAAAAGCCCTAAAAAAAGTGGAAGGCGTGCTGGATGCACAAGTGAATCTTGCCACTGAAAAGGCGCATGTGAGTGCGATCAATTCTGTGCCATTGTCTAAACTAACTCAGGCAGTGCAAAAAGCCGGTTTTGATATTCAGACTGACCGGATTGAACTGGCAATTGAAGGTATGACTTGCGCTTCATGTGTGGCACGGGTTGAAAAAGCCTTATTGAAAGTAGAGGGTGTCAGCGAAGCACAGGTCAATCTGGCCACCGAAACTGCCTGGGTGAAAGCCTCGCATGCCCAGCTTCCGGCCTTGATTACTGCCGTGGAGAAAGCCGGTTATCAGGCCACAGTAAAATCCGGTACGGATATGTCGGCAGATAGTCATGGTGCTTTTCAGGAAAAGAAAGCCAATGAAACGGCACAACTGAAACGAGATTTATGGCTTGCTGTCATTCTGACAGCGCCTGTATTTATTCTGGAAATGGGTTCACATCTGATCCCAGCTTTTCATCACTGGATTACACATACACTGGGAACCCAGAACAGCTGGTATCTGCAGTTTGTGCTGACCACTTTGGTGCTGATTATTCCGGGACGGCGTTTTTATCAGCATGGGATTCCGGCATTGTTACGTCTGGCGCCAGATATGAATTCTCTGGTCGCAGTCGGAACCATTGCAGCTTACGGATTTTCCTGTATTGCGACCTTTTTTCCGCAGTTGTTACCCCAGTCCACCGTGCATGTATATTTTGAAGCGGCCGCCGTCATTGTCGCGCTGATTTTACTGGGGCGTTATCTGGAAGCCAAAGCCAAAGGTAAAACCTCGGAAGCGATTCAGTATCTGGTCGGCTTGCAACCGAAAACGGCACGGGTACAACAGAATGATCACTGGGTTGATCTGGCAATTGCCGATGTACAACAAGGCATGCTGATTGAAATTCGCCCGGGTGAAAAAGTTGCTGTCGATGGTGAAGTTGTTAGCGGGCAAAGTTATATCGATGAGGCAATGATTAGTGGTGAACCGTTACCTGTGGCCAAACAGGCTGGTGATCAGGTTGTCGGCGGTACGGTAAACCAGAACGGAACCTTGCAAATCAAAGCCACTGCCGTCGGCCAAGATTCGGTACTGGCGCAGATTATTCAGATGGTAGAACAGGCACAAGGCTCAAAACTGCCGATTCAGGCAGTGGTCGATAAAGTAACCTTATGGTTTGTACCGGCTGTTATGGCACTGGCGGCCTTGACGTTTATCGTCTGGTTCCTGTTTGGGCCTGAGCCGAATCTGACCTACGCATTGGTCAACGCCGTGGCGGTGCTGATTATTGCCTGTCCATGTGCGATGGGACTGGCGACTCCTACCTCAATTATGGTCGGAACTGGCCGTGCAGCAGAACTGGGCGTGCTATTCCGTAAGGGTGAAGCTTTACAGTTACTGCAACAAACCAAAGTCGTCGCGCTGGACAAAACCGGAACCTTAACTGAAGGAAAACCGCTGCTGACCAACTTTGAAGTTACTGCAGATTTTAATCAGCAGACCGTATTACAGCTGGTGGCTTCGGTGGAGGCCAAGTCAGAACATCCGATTGCCCATGCCATCGTTCAGGCTGCCCGCGAGCAAGAGCTTGAACTATTGGAAGTGACGGATTTTGATTCGATCACTGGTGCTGGGGTGAAAGCACAGGTGTCCGGTCAGCAGCTGCATATTGGTGCAGAACGTTTGATGCAGGACTTGGGCTTAAATGTCGATCTGTTTAGAGCCACTGCACAAAAGCTCGGTGATCAGGGCCGCAGTCCTTTATACGTAGCGATTAATCAGAAGCTGGCTGCGATTATTGCTGTCGCTGACCCGATTAAACCGACTACTTATAGCGCGATTCAGGCCTTGCATGACCAAGGCCTCAAAGTGGCGATGATTACCGGGGATCACCAGCATACAGCGCAGGCGATTGCCAGACAGCTGAAAATTGATCAGGTAATTGCGGAAGTTTTGCCGCATGAAAAAGTTGATGCCGTAAGACAACTCCAGCAGCAATACGGCGTGCTCACTTTTGTCGGGGATGGAATCAATGATGCGCCAGCACTGGCACAGGCCGATGTCGGTATGGCGATTGGTACCGGCACTGATGTCGCGATTGAAGCGGCCGATGTCGTGCTGATGTCAGGCAATTTACAGCATGTGGCTACAGGCATTGGCTTAAGTCAGGCCACCATGCGTAATATCAAACAGAATCTGTTTTGGGCCTTTGTTTATAATATTGCCTTAATTCCGATTGCCGCAGGTGTGCTGTATCCGTTTTGGGGCATTCTGTTATCGCCAATGTTTGCCGCAGGCGCGATGGCACTATCCTCCGTGTTTGTTGTCAGTAATGCCTTGAGATTAAAAGCCTATCAACCGGTGCAGTTTAAGGAGTCAGTATGATGAATATTGGTCAGGCCGCAAAACGTTCCGGCATCTCTGCGAAAATGATTCGTTATTATGAAGACATTGGTTTGTTGCCGGCTCCGAAACGCAGTGATACAGGGTATCGGATTTATAGTGATGCGGACATTAGAACCTTAAGTTTTATCCAGCATGCACGTGAACTGGGATTTTCTTCAGAGCAGATGAAAGAATTACTCGGTCTGTGGTTGAACAGCTCACGCCAGAGTAGTGAGGTCAAACAGCTAGCGCAAAAACATATCCAGTTTTTACAACAGAAAATTGCCGATATGCAGCATATGCTGGTGATATTACAGCAATCCGTAGAACAATGTGCCGGCAATGAACAGTCCGATTGCCAGATTTTAAAACAGATTGAACAGGGTGCTGTCCCTGAGCAGCACTGACCTGATCTTCAATTAAATTTAGGTTAAATATAGTCTGCTGAATCCCATAAACTTTAAACCGAACCTATGGAGCTAAACATGAAATTCCGTATTGAAAACATGACCTGTGGTGGCTGCGCGCGCAGTGTCACGGCTACGATTAAAGATCTGGATGAAAATGCTACTGTGAATATTGATGTGGCGACTAAGCTGGTTGAAGTTGAATCGACAGCCAGTGAGTCTGAGATTGTTGCAGCTTTAACTGAAGATGGTTTCCCGCCTGTGGCAGCCTGATGGTTGTCGAGTTAGATCGCGAAAGTGATCGTATGAAATCATACAGCCAAATAAAAAAATGCCTGATCGAATCAGGCATTTTTTTATTATAATAATTATACCGATGAGATTTTATCTGGCGTCATGAGTGCTTGATTAATATACAGCTTAATCAGACGTTCGCGTGACCCAATCGCTTTTTGGTAATTGGTCGAATTTAATAATAGCGAAGCGCCATAGGTGACTGTCCAGATATAAGACAAATAATCGCGAATCGACATAGCACTTTCTAAAGCCACCAGATAATCATGGGTGATGTCTTTAATCCGGATAATCCGTTCTTCACGAATACGATAAAGCTCCTGAAATAACTCTTTCAGATTTTTTTCGTTATTGGTTAAACGCTCTTCAATCACGTGCAACAGGATGGTTCGGTTTGAATTGAGCATGTGATAGAGCATATATTGTGAAACATAATTTTTAATATCGTTATTATGCTTTTTTGATATTTCTAGAATTCTTTTTTCATTCAGAATAATCAGTTCTAAATATAACTGGTTCTTGCTTTTAAAATGTTTGTAGATGGTTCCTTTTGCGATGTCCAGTTCACTGGCCAGCTCACTCAGGGTAATGTCCTGATTATTATCCAGTAGCAGGCTTTCCGCCATGCTGAGGATCTTCTCTTTACGAAGAAGGAAGTTCTGCTGTCTTACAGTCGTCATCTTCTTGGTCCATACTTTTCGAAAAAGAACCTCTCAAGAATATGCAATTTTATACGCGATAGCTATAAAACTAAGGTCGTGATATTTGTCTTATTTTGTATATTTATGCAGCAACTGCTGACAAATAAAAATAGCTATGGTGAGCAGCCAGAAATATTGTCAAGAAAACTGAACCCTAGAGATCAACTTTGCTAAATAAAATTCCATTTTCAGTATAATTATTTTATTGTTTCAGCGCATCAAGCTAAATCCTTTAACTGTTTTAAGCCTATATTCATCAGGGTTTAGTACGGAAAGTAGATCAATATTAAGCTGGCAGATTCAGTCACTTATACTGAACATGAAGACGTGATTTTTAAGGCAACTTTATGAATCTAGATATAGATTTAATACTGTAAGAATTAGATATCACGATTTTAAAATCGCCTGCCTTGATTCTAACGAAAATTAGAAAATATTTGGCAACAGGATTGAGTATCACCCTTTAAGGAATTTAAAAATGCCGATTTATAATGCGCCGCTAAAAGACATGAAATTTATTTTAAATGATGTATTCCATGCTGAACAATTTTGGCAAGGTAATGAAAATCTTGCACATTTAGATATGGCGACGGCAAATGCAATTCTGGAAGAAATGGCCAAATTTTCCAAAAATGTCATTCTTGATCTGAATCGTCCCGCTGATGAAGAAGGTGGTGCTCAGTTTAAAAACGGTGAAGTGACCACGCCGGCTGGCTTTAAAGAAGCTTTCAGACAGTTTGCCGAAGGTGGCTGGGTGGGCTTAGGTGCTCCTGAAGAATGGGGCGGGCAAAACATGCCGAAGATGCTCACGGTTCTGGCGGATGAAATGATCTGGAGCACCAACCCATCATTCATGCTTTATCCACTACTCACTGTGGGTGCAGGTATGGCGATCAATGACCGCGCCTCACAGGAACAGAAAGAAACCTATCTACCAAAATTTTATACGGGTGAATGGTCGGGCACCATGTGTCTGACTGAACCACATTCCGGTACAGACCTTGGCATTATCAAGACCAAAGCTGAACCGAATGAAGATGGTTCGTACAATATTACCGGCACCAAAATTTTTATTACTAGCGGTGAACATGATCTGAGTGAAAATATCATTCATCTGGTACTGGCGAAAACACCGAATGCACCAGCAGGTTCACGTGGTATTTCATTATTTATTGTGCCGAAATTCCTGGTCAATGCCGATGTTTCTCTCGGTGAACGTAATGCAGTATCTGCCGGTTCGATCGAACATAAAATGGGAATCAAAGGCTCGGCGACCTGTGTCATGAACTTTGATGGTGCCAAGGGCTATATGGTTGGTAATGAAAATGAAGGTCTGGCCGGCATGTTCGTGATGATGAACTACGAACGTTTATCTATGGGAATTCAGGGCATTGGTGCAGCAGAATTTGCCTACCAGAATGCGGCACAATATGCGACGGACCGTTTACAGGGCCGTGCATCAACTGGTGCAAAATCTCCAGAAAAACCAGCCGATTCGATTCTGGTGCATGGCGATGTACGCCGTATGCTGCTCAATGTACGTGCTAACAATGAAGCCTCGCGTGCTTTCGCGGTGTATGTCGGTCAACAGTTGGATATCACCAAATACTCAACCGATCCTGAAGCGGTGCGTAAAGCGACTGACCGTGTGGCTCTGTTAACGCCAATCGCCAAAGCTTACTTAACCGACAAGGCATTGGATTCTGCACTGGAAGCACAAATGTGTTTCGGTGGTCATGGTTATATCCGTGAATGGGGCATGGAACAATGTATCCGTGACTTGCGTATTTCACAGATTTATGAAGGCACCAATGGCGTACAGGCGATTGACCTGATTGGGCGTAAAACCACCAAATGTAATGGTGCTTATATCGCGGAATATATTGCTGAAATCCGTGAATTTGCTCAAAGTCTAGATGAAGGATTAGCGATTAAAGCCGCCACCTTAGAAACCTGTCAGCAACTTGAAGACATCACCAGATTCATCGTCGAGCAGTCTAAACTGAATCCTGATTTTGCCAACTCGATTGCTGTCGATTATTTACATGCGGTTGGTCTACTGAGTTTTGTCTATATGTATGCGCGAATCAGCAAAGCCGCTGCAGCCAAAGACGACAGCTACTTCCAGAACAAACTGGTACTGGCCAATTACTATGTGGCCAAAGTACTTCCGGATTTGAGTGCACGAATCCAACGTATTCAAGCCGGTGCGGAACTGGTCATGCAATTGCCTGAAGCATATTTTACCGCACAGGCTTAACCAGCAATGATTGCGAAGGACCAACACTGTAAAGCTTCGGCTGTGCAGTGTTAAATAACAATGATGAAAAAGGATGAAATTAGAATGATTGTAATTGTAGAAGCTGTACGTACCGCGATGGGCGGTTTTCAAGGTTCACTTTCAAGCTGTACCGCGCCAGATTTGGGTGCTGTGGTGATCAAGGAAGTAGTGGCACGTGCAGGGTTGGTGGCCAATGATATTGATGAAGTGATCATGGGCTGTGTTCTTCCTGCAGGATTAAAACAGGGTCCAGCACGTCAGGCCATGCGTCAGGCAGGTTTACCGGATTTAACTGGTGCGACCACCATCAATAAAATTTGTGGTTCAGGCATGAAAGCCGTGATGCAGGCGGCAGACGCGATCAAGGCCGGTTCAGCAGATATTGTGGTTGCAGGCGGTATGGAATCGATGTCAAACGCACCATATTTGATGGACAAGGCACGTGCCGGATTCCGTATGGGGCATGGAAAAGTCATTGATCACATGTTCCAGGAAGGTCTGGAAGATGCGGAAACAGGTCTGTCGATGGGGATTTTGGCTCAGGAAATGGCGGATAAAAAAGGCTATAGCCGTGAGCAGCAGGACGACTATGCGATTAGCTCATTAAATAAAGCCGTGACTGCCGTTCAGCAAGGGTTTTTTAAAGATGAAATCGTGCCAGTCACTGTCAGCAGCCGTAAAGGTGATGTGATAGTAGAGCAGGACGAACAGCCTTTAAATGCCAAAGCTGACAAAATTCCAACTTTGCGTCCAGCGTTCAAAAAAGACGGGACCATTACTGCGGCAAATGCCAGTTCAATTTCAGATGGTGCTTCGGCACTGGTGATCACCTCTAGTGAAATTGCTGCACAGCGTAATTTAAAACCGCTAGCCAATATTCTGGCCTATGCCAGCCATTCGCAGCATCCTTCAGAATTTACCATTGCGCCTGTTAGTGCGATTGAAAAAGTTCTGAAAAAAACCGGTTGGGATGCTCAGGATGTTGACCTTTGGGAAATCAATGAAGCTTTTGCCATGGTCACCATGTTGGCCATTGATGCCTTTAAACTTGATCCAGCAAAAGTGAACGTCAATGGCGGTGCCTGTGCGCTCGGTCATCCATTGGGTTCTTCTGGTTCCCGTATTATCGTGACCTTGATTCATGCTTTAAAACGTACGGGCGGCAAGAAAGGGATTGCGTCCTTATGTATCGGCGGTGGGGAAGCGACGGCGATTGCTGTGGAACTGGTTTAAGCCCATCCTAAATCGTATATTCAGGTAGAAAACTCAATACTGATTCATTCAAAAGTTGCTGCTCTTGGTTCGCCAGGAGCAGGTATCCTTTAAATCATATTAATTTTTAAAATACACAATAAAATCCATATTTTCAGACTTTGCTGATCCCATTCCATCTATAGTTTTACTATAAAAATTACTTTTTAAATTATTTAAAAACTTTTTCCAGCACATGCCGGTGAATAAATCGTAACTTGTCTTTAACCACTTCGCTCAGCTTGAACGGGTAGGCATCTTCCAGACCCATACAACGGTTTAAGGCATTCAGATTAAAGGTCAAGGTGACCCAGTTTTCAAGGATATGTTCAAAATCCTGTCCACCAATCGGGCATTCTTTAAAATCCATACTGGCCAGATAGCTACCATTTCCTTCAACACGCATACCACCATAATAAGCAGTTTCCAGTGTTTCCATCATATGCAGATAATGTGCCCAGGTTTCTGCCCAGTCTTCCCAGGGATGGGCAGTAGCATAAGCACTGATATACTTTTCCTGCCAGTTGATTGGCGCGCCTTCATTATAGTGACGTTCAAGTGCCTTGCCGTAGTCTTGCCGCTCATCGCCAAAATAATGACGGAATTCATCTAGCAATTCCGGATGCATATGTTGCATGAGCGCAAAATAATAATGACCGCTTTCATGACGAAAATGACCCAATAAAGTCCGGTAGTTTTCACCCATATTTACGCGTGTGGTTTCACGATAAACCACATCAGCTTCAATGGCATTTAGGGTAATGACACCATTGGCATGACCAATTAAAACAGGCTTGTCTTCTTGGGGCAGTAGAAAATCAAAACGCAGACCAAATGGATCATCTTCAGACTTTTTAGGACGTGGCATCATGTTCATGCGCTGTGCCAAATACAGGAAACGGCGTTTGGCTTCTTCCAGTCGAAACCAGTAAATCAGGTTCTCAGAATTTTCCAGATCAGGAATGACATGGGTCAACTGACAGGATTCACAAAATTCCTCATCTTCATCGCTAGGAATCATCCAGTTACATACCTGATAATTTACATAATTGTGACAGGGTTTATAACTGGCATGCTGGTAGTTCTTGGCGATTGGAACCCATCGTTCAGCGCTCTGTTTTTCGAATGCGCACAGCTCTTTTTCCGAAGCGATATAACCGATCGGTGACAGACAGTGATCACAAACTGATTTGTAAAAAAACAGCTGTTGCTTGCAGACGGCACATTCAAAATGTTTCATTAAACTCCCTGCAGGGAAGCGAACGACCTAAAATGTTTATCGATGATGAACACCAAAAAAGGTTCAGAATGCCTACCTAAATTTCTTCCTGACAAAGAAACATCATAAAAATTTCATTGAAAATTCTATATGGATGAATTGTAAATATAGGCTGCCTGATATTAAATGAAGCTTGGTTTTAATCAGAAAAGTATAGTTAAACAAGGTTTTAAATAGATGAATTATTTTTTAAAAATAAAGTTAAATCTCGCCTTGAAGGTATGGGGGATTGTTCAAGAAACATTGTCGAATGTTCCAGTCTATTTTGAAACTCTGATGAAATAGATTTAAGAAGAACTAAGCATCTTAAGAACGATAATTTTTTGATTTGTGCAATCCAGTTAGTAGGGGTTTTAAATAACTGATGTTACGCACTCGATTGAAAAAGTCTTATAATTCGTAGCATGAATAAAGGTTTATTAGACCTCTATACAGACTACCTGATTTGTTCAACTGAGCAGACAACAGCAACCCAATTATCAAGAATGCTTGATGGTCATGTAAGTCATGATCAGGTTACCCGTTTTTTGTCTAGCCAATCCTTTACTGATAAAGATTTATGGAAACTCGTAAAACCTACACTCAGGTCTATCGAGTCAGAAGAGGATGGGGTTTTAATTTTTGATGACACTATCATTGAAAAACAATGGACTGATGAAAACGAAATCATT